>JBDKHP010000087.1:0-2861 GCA_039797645.1 Bacteroidota bacterium | reverse complement strand
GCCCAACAATATTTGTAATGGCGGCTACCGGCTCTTAGCAGTAGTCCTCGCAACGGGTACGGTGTCACTTGGGTGCAGTAGTTTATAAAATGAACCTCAGTACAAACGGCCACTCCACGCGTGCTGTGGGCTACTTGCCGCGATCCGGGCTAGTTCGGTCGGCAGCACCATTTGTAACGCCGTAGTTACGCAGGGCAAACACTTTATTTTGGCCTATGGCCATGACGCGTTATCGCACGCCAAGCCTACGGCTTGCCAAAACGCACGCAAACAACCAACCCACCAAAATGTCGCTTAGTAAAAACAAACAGACTTCTCAAAGTTGTTCATAATCGCAAATTACAGATCTATTGCACACTCACGTCTTCGCACCAACCCCTCTCGAACCAATCACTTAACACTCCACGCATTGAAACACGTTCAATAATGTGTCTTGAATGTTTTCATAATCAAGCTTTCAATGTCAGTATCCCAAAAAGTACATTTGATAAATTCATATCTATTTATTTTATATGGGTATCGTAAAAGAAAGCTAAAGTTTGGTTTGAAATTGTTCTGTTGCTCAACTGTTGCCACAAGCAAACGTTCATAAAGTACTTCCTGTGAAATAATACGCATAGACACCTCTGTTGGGGCATCGTCTCCTACTTAAAAACTTGAAAAAAACTTCGTCTATTTCCGCTTCACCCTCCAAAACACCCCTGTCATCACGTTGCCCCATGGCTGCTCTGATCTTGAGAACCACCGTCCAGATTGCTTCGTAGTATCTATGATCAAGTTGGCGTTGAATTTCTAGGGCAGATTTTTTTTTCGTAGAACTAAGTAAATGGAGTGCAATGAACCAGTATCAAAAAGGCAACTTAGAATAATGAAGCAATGTTCCACTCCGTAAACTGACACGATTTTTACAATGCTTGCATAACTGGGGGTTAAAACAATGACACTCAGACAGCTCTAATGTGATTTGAATCTGACATTAGCCGAAATTCGTTAAGTGCGGAGTTTTTGAAATGAGTGGCTTCATGCCATTTTTTTGGGTAGTTTTGTTTGTGCTTCTGTTACAAATATAGCTTTTAATCTGTATTCGGCGGATTTCCTATGTTTGTTATTTGTGCTGTTTGTGTCGATGGGGCTTTGTGTGGTGGCACTGCCAAGCCGTAGGCTTGGAGTGCGATAACGCATCATGGCCGTAGGCCAATGTAAAGTGCTTGCCCAGCGCACCTACGGCGTAATAAATTGAGCTGCCGACCGAACTAGCCCGGATCGCGGCAAGTAGCCCACAGCATGTGGGGGAGTAGCCGTTCGTGCTGGGGTTCAATTGAAATACTTCGGCAGCCAACTGATTCGGTACCCGTTGCGAGGACTACTGCTAAGAGCCGGTAGCCGCCGTTACAAATCTTGTTGGGTTACAGCTCCTTATTATTATTTTTTTTCTTTTCTTTTGGGGTTTCGGGTGGTGAATTCGGTGGGAATTGCCTGTGGGTAGTGGTTTAGAACTGGAAGTAAATGAAGGGTTGGAGTTCGCTGGTGCGGACTTGGTATATGGCAAATACTGCTATTACGACTATGGCGAGTTTTGCCCAAATTGGGCTGTTTATGAACCAGTTCTGGTAGCTGGATTTGGCTTTTGAGGGGAACCAATGGGCTATGAAACCGAGGAGCATAATGCTGAATACGCCTTTGTAGGCTACGATCATGGTGGGTATGAGGCTGAAATCGAGGCTGTGGCTTATCTGGTAAAGCATGGCGTTGGCGTTGTGCATCGTTTCGGATCGGAACCAGATTCGGGTGAAGGAAATGAATAGAAAGGTGAGCGCGATGCCGTAGAGTTTTGCGCCCCAATGGCTACTTTTTGCCCACGGACTGATGCGTTTCCAGTATTTATAGAACACCAGGCCGATTCCGTTGAGGCCGCCCCAGATTACGAATTGCCAACTTGAGCCGTGCCAGAGTCCGCCGAGGAGCATGGTGGCCATGAGGTTGATGTTGGTACGAAATTCGCCGTGTTTGTTGCCCCCGAGGGGTATGTAGAGGTAGTCTTTGAGCCAAGTGGAGAGCGAAATATGCCAGCGTTTCCAGAATTCGCCGACGTTTTGGGCTTTGTAGGGCGAGTTGAAATTGGCGGGCAATCGGTAGCCAAGCAAGAGCGCGAGGCCGATGGCGATGTCGGTATAGCCCGAAAAATCGACATATACTTGGAGCGAATATCCGAATATGGCCATGATGTTTTCGAAGCCGGAATACGTCATGGGGTTAGAGAATACACGATCGACAAAATTGACGGCGATGTAGTCGCCTATGAACATTTTCTTGAGCAAACCTTGCAAAATGAGCACCAGTGCTTGGCCAAATTCTTGTTTGTTGAGCTGGTATTTGAGTGCCATTTGGGGCACAAATTCGTTGGCTCGAACTATCGGCCCGGCGACAAGCTGTGGGAAAAATGTTACGTAAAAGCCGAAGTCGATGAGCCGATCGAGGGGTTTTATTTTGCCTCGATAAATATCGACGGAGTAGCTGATTGTCTGGAAGGTATAGAACGATATGCCGACGGGCAGAATGATTTTGTTGACGGTGAAATTGCCGCCGCTGATGTCGTTGGCCAACAGTGCGAAGTAATCGACGACTTTGAGCTGTGTGCCTGCGAGGTAATTGATGGTATCGACCACAAAATAGGCGTATTTGTAGTAGAAAAGCACGCCAAGGTTCAGAAAGACGCTCAGCGCAATGAGCCATTTTTTTCGGTTGTGGGTCTTGCCTCGATAAATGGCGCGGCCTATGTAGAAATCCCACACGGTGGAAAGAAGAAGTAATATGTAAAAATCGCCGCTCGTTTTGTAATAAAAGAATAAGCTTACAAAGAA
>JBDKHP010000086.1:0-4257 GCA_039797645.1 Bacteroidota bacterium | reverse complement strand
GGATACACAAAGCCGTCGTGGTTGCAGAAGTTGTGACGACTAGGCAAGCCGTAGGCTTGGCGACCGGGCCACATGGCCATCGGCCAACTGGTTCGTTTGCCCAGCCTGTTTACGGCGTGGGTTTGGAAAGTGGCGCACGGTCTAGCCCGGATAGTAGCGGTAGCCCACAGCAAGGTGACGTAATGTCCTTTTGTACAGGGGTTTGATTGAAATACACAGGCAGCCAAGTGATTCCGTTCCCGTTTGCGAGGACTACAAGCGGATAGCCGGCAGCGGGGTTTATTTGAAAAGTTGAGTTACCGCTCCTAATCTTTATTTTTTTTTCTGTATCATGATTGTTTTCTGACCATGAACACCTAACCTCGTGAAATTTAAACTTATTTATGCAAGGATTTTAGTTGCGCACTAATTAACACATTTCCAAACACTTACTTCTCGCATAATCTAGGAAAAACCGAAAAAAAAAACAACGGAACTATATTCCTTCGATTCTTCAGGGGGAGCTATCTGGAGGGTTTTGGTGGGGTGTCTGTAAACAAAAAAGAGGCGATAACAAAGTCTGTAAAACTCCATTATCGCCTCAATATCAAAATTGTATTACATTTCTGGAGTTGGGTCTGTTGACAATCCTCCTGTAGCAAGGCTGTCGCGCATTGAAGTGTCAGCCTGAATGTTTTTCAACTTGTAATAATCCATCACACCAATATTTCCGTTCCGTAAAGCCTCGGCCATTGCGATCGGAATTTGGGCTTCGGCTTCGATAACCATTGCACGTTTCTCTTGGGCAAGCGCAATCATCTCTTGTTCGCGAGCCACAGCCATTGCTCTACGTTCTTCGGCTTTAGCTTGTGCTATTTTTTTATCAGCATTAGCCTGATCTAATTGAAGTACAGCACCAATATTCTTACCTATGTCGATATCGGCAATGTCAATGGAGAGTATCTCGAAAGCAGTACCCGCATCTAAACCTTTTGCAAGAACAACTTTTGAAATCGTATCTGGATTCTCGAGAACATGCTTGTGCGAGTCAGACGAACCAATTGTAGAAACGATCCCCTCGCCTACCCTTGCAAGTACGGTTTCTTCGCCAGCACCACCCACTAACTGACGAATGTTGGCACGTACTGTAACCCTTGCCTTGGCAATAAGCTGGATTCCATCTTTTGCCACAGCTGTAACAGGGGGTGTATTGATTACTTTGGGCAATACCGACATGTGTACAGCTTCGAGTAAATCTCGCCCCGCTAGGTCAATAGCAGTTGCTGTTTTAAATGTGAGGTCGAGATTGGCTTTTTCTGCCGAAATCATGGCTTTTATTACCATCGAAACTTTTCCCCCTGCAAGGTAGTGGGCCTCTAGTTCATCTCTATTAATAATAAGTCCAGCTTTTTTCGAAGCAATCATGGCCTCGATAATTACAGATGGTGGAACTTTCCGCCAACGCATCATTACTAACTGAATCAATGGTACCGATACGTCTGAAATCAAAGCCTGAAACCAGAGTCCTATTGGCACAAAATATAATAATACTAATAGCCCGATAAATCCGGCTACAATCGGTAAAATTAACGCAAATCCGCCTTCCATTGTTTAGGTATTAATTGGTTTTACAAATATTTGACCTTTAAAAACTTTTACGACTTCCACATCGATTTCGGGATCAACCATCCCAAGAGTCGATTTGGCTTCATAAAATTTATCATTAATAAGAATTTTACCCATGGGAGCCAAACGCGAAATGGTTCTGGCCTTATCGCCAACCATTACTTCGTCTATCTCTAGGGTATTAACTTTAGAATCTACAGCTACAGTAAGTGCCATACTTTTCCATGTATTGCTCCTAAAAGCAAGTACAAACATCACCATGGTAACTACCAAAGTAAGACCCAAGGTTCCTATTCCGACCCAAGTTCCATATTCGCGAAAGCTTAGAAAGAAACCCACAACGAGTAAAATTCCTCCGCCAATACCGGCAATCGTGATTCCAGGTATTACAAACACTTCTAAGAATAAAAGCACCACTCCTAGGAGTATCATTGCTATAATAGCTATTGGCATCATGTTTTTTTTGTGAATTAAGAAAAATCTTAATCGATTGTAGCATTAAGCTCTCGTAAAACTAATGCATCTTTAAGAGGTTTGAGTTCTGCGAAGGTTCCGCCCTTCACATCGCACTTACCATTATAATGTATTATATAGGTGCATTGCTCAGCTTGCATCAAATCGTGTTTACAAACATCTACCAGTGCATCAATTACATACTCGAAAGTATGATAATCGTCGTTGTGAAGAATCAATGCGCGTTTATCTGCCGATTTTGGATCCAGATCAACGTTAAGTTCATGGTTAACCAACGGATCGTCGAGTAAAACATTTTCAAGAAACATGGTTTTGTTATTTTGCGAGTTTAAGTGCTAGACTCATTAATATTTGTTTGTTGTCTTTGTAAGGTACAATAAAAGAATCAGCGAAGCCCTTTGTTGCAAGTTGTTTTTGAGCTTCCTGTGCATCCTGATAACTCACATATTCGCCCAATGAGTACGAGGTAAGCCCATTCTCTTTAAGCTGCGTATATAAGGGATAGTCTTGTTTTATTTTGTCAAACTGAACATTAATTTCGGGAGTAAGCGAACGTAGGGTAGCAACCTGCACTCGGAATATGATACTTGTAGCAGAGCTGGTCTTTAATTCAACACTCCTAGTTTTTATAGCTCCAATTTCGCTAAGTTCTGTCTTTTTACCATTAAAAAACGCTACAACAAAAGCATCAGAAAACCCCTGATCGAGTAGTCGTTTCCTTTCATTTAGCGCAGCTTCTTTGCTAGAAAAATTTCCTTTTGTGTATCGTATAGCACCACTTGTAATACGTTCTATGTAAATATTATCGGTAATTTTCAATTCTTTAGCCGATAAAGGTGCACTGTATATACCCAACTGTACGCTATAAATCAGGCCATCAGTCTTGGTTATATCTATCACTTTTATATCGGCAATTTGTACATAAACGTCTTCACTCGACTGATTGCGTACATAAGCGATTTCTTCTTTTGCAACCTCATCGTAATTTCGAATTGCTTGTTTTGCGCTAATATAAGCCTGAGCTTCATCGGTACGCCTACCCCCATCGTATGCTACAATAGAAGATCGTTTGTAACCTTTATTTTTCACCAAAGGCAAAGCTTCACGTGCACCTTCAATTGTTTTGAAATTACCAACGAGACATCTGCTCTGGCGCAAGCCCTTCAACTTTTCGACAATAACAGGACTTAGACCGCCAAATTCATCTTTAGGATAGTTGGTAAACATCCCCAATTCTATTCTAAAACAAATACCCTTTTGGTCAGTCAGTTTTTTTGGTTGCGGAGAATGCTTGGTGTAGAAATAGGTATCAACCACAATGAGTTTCGCTCTGGTTTTACCCATAGCCTCACTTACTGTCTCTTCATTTTCAATAGATTTGGCACTCGATAATTTTTTAATATCATCGTCGCTCAACAAATTGAAGTAAATACTAAATGCAGTTTCTTGGCTTTCAATAGATTGCAAGAGCATCTGATTTGCCTCCATAAGACTCAAATATTTTTCAGATGCAAAATCCAGACCTCTCGAATCTGCAATCAGACCTTTGGCAATCGCAAACATACTTTCAGCGTTTTGCTCAAACTCCTCCCCGCGCATTGCGGCTGGCGATTCTGAGGCTTTCCGCATTTTGCTTAGGTAATTGTTGTAAATATTATGTCGTGCCGTATTCACTTCAACATACATCTGCGTAGCCTGAATCTTATCTACAAAAATCTGCATATCTAGCATCACACGTCTTTCGCGGTAGAGAGATTGTTTGTTGGGATCCGTAGAGAGATATTCTGCCTGTCTGAATTTATCTGCTTCTTCCTGACGTTTGTCAATATCGAGCATGATGTTGTTTGCGCTTTTCTCTGTTTGGGTAGCCTGATACAAAACCTCGCGTTCTGCGGCATTGAGTGGCAACCTATTCGTAATTACAGACTCTTGCGATTGGTAGTAGTTCAGATCTGAATCTACCTGAATATTAGGCTTGACTTTATTGGCTTGGTACTGTTGAATATACGGAAAAATAACACGGCGTTCAGCGGCAAACAAGGTTTTCTGATCGACTTCTATCTTACGAGCTTCGTCTATGTAAACTTTTGCATTATTGTTATACGCAACAACATAAGCTCCCTGAAAACCTAACTGGAGGAGTGAATCTTTGTCTATATTGGCAGCTTGATAAGTCTT
>JBDKHP010000085.1:0-7699 GCA_039797645.1 Bacteroidota bacterium | reverse complement strand
CGAATCGTTAAACTTGTTTAAATTTAGAGCATAATGAAAAAGCTTTTCAAAATGTTGGGACTTCTGTTGGGGGTCTTTGTCCTTGCCTTCGTGCTTTTTTTTACCTACGGAGTGTTTACGGATTTTGAGCCAGCACCTGTAGAGATTGTGTATGAGGCTTCGGTGCCAGTAGTGAATGTGGCCGATACGGTGATCAGTATCACAACTTGGAATATTGGCTATTGTGGTTTGGGTGCTAAGGCCAACTTTTTCTACGATGGTGGCGACCAAATGCGCTGTAGCGAGGCCGAACAGACTGAAAATATGCTGGCTATCAGGTCGTTTTTGCAAGCCAACCCCGCAGATGTATTCCTGCTTCAGGAGATTGATATGGACTCGCATCGCTCGTACGGAGTGAACGAGGTTGATACCATGGCTGCTGCCTTACCAAATTACACGAAGTATTTTGCCACAAATTATAAGGTGGATTTTGTGCCTCAGCCACTTTCTGATCCGATGGGAAAGGTGTATTCAGGCATTGTTACGTATTCGAAATTTAAGGCATCGCGGGTGGAACGTCATAATTTTGTGAACGAAAAAAGCATTCCGGTGAGTAGTTATATGCTCGATTATTGTTTTATGGCCCAATATGTACCGCTTGCAAGTGGCGATACGGTGGTTATTGTGAATACTCATAGTTCGGCCTTTAGTCCGGGCGAATTGAAAAGGGCGCAGACAAATCAGCTTCGGGAGTTTCTGGTAGCGCAATATGCTAAAGGCTACCATGTGGTGGTGGGTGGCGATTGGAATCAGATGCCGTCTGGTTACGCGCCTACATTTACCAACACAAATCATCCAACTTTTGTAACCCACGAGATCGACAATCCGTTTATAGAGGGGTGGCAGATTGTATATGACAAAACCGTGCCGACCAATCGCGAGGTTAATACGGCGTACGAGCCTGAAAAAACTTATGTGAGTGTTTTAGATTTTTTTGCGGTGTCGCCCAACATTGATATTTTAGCGGTGAAAACCTCAGATTTAGGCTTCCGCAACACAGATCATCACCCGGTAACGATACAGCTAAAACTGAGTCACAAAAAAAATATAGAATAAAGCTGCAACTCAATTCGTTAAAATTCGTATTTGAGTTATATTACGTTCAATGCCACTACTTAATTCTCAAACTGAAGAACAATGAAAATGCGTATAGTTGTTTGGCTGCTTATTAGCAGTATGTCGTTCCCTCTTTTTGCACAGAAAAACGCAGCATACTTTGTTCAGCGTGCACAAAAAAGAATGCTACAAGAAGATTTTCAGGGAGCACTCCGCGATTTTAACGATGCCGTGGCACTCGAACCCAATAATGCAAGTGCATACGTAAATCGCGGAATGTTGCAGGCTTGTTATTTGTTCAACAAACGTTCGGCGTTGTACGATTTCAACAAAGCAATCGAGTTAAGCCCCAACGAGCCTTCGGGGTATTACAACCGAGGGTCTTTGCTTAAAGATGCACAAGATTACGAAGGAGCACTCAAAGATTACAACCGTGTAATTGAACTAAGTCCCAATTTTGCGGGTGCATATTACAACCGAGCTACTTTGTACTATTTCTTTATTGGTAACAAAAAGCAAGCTTGTACCGATTGGCACAAAGCTGAATCTCTGGGCTACCAAGAAGCTTCCGAATGGATTGCGAAATATTGCAAAGAAGCCAAGTAGCAATAGATTAGTAACTTAACGCTTGTCGAAAGTGATGGGCGAGCACATTCTGAGTCTGAGCATACTGCCAAACAATTATCGGACAGTTGTCACATAAACAAAAAGGCACCGCATCAAACCATTATTTTGGTCTGATGCGGTGTCTTTGTATTTAATTAAATTCGTAGCAGACTTGTTTTTTTCTTAATTTTCGCCCTTATAACACACCTCAAAATCCCACCGTGTATGAAAACATCGTTGATACTCAAAATTTCTGGTTCGGTACTGGTACTTCTGCTTATTATAGCCGTGGTTGGTAAAAAAGCTGGATGGATAGGGCAAGAGCCTGCTACGGACGTAGTTACCGAAAAGGCAGCCATCCGTACTGTTACCGAAGTAATTACCGCCAACGGTAAGATACAACCTGAAACCGAAGTAAAAATCAGCTCCGATGTATCTGGCGAAATCGTCGAACTACTTGTGGAAGAAGGCCAAGCCGTAGTAGAAGGCCAGCTCCTGCTCAAAATAAAGCCAGACACTTACCAGTCGGCAGTATCGCGGGCTATGGCCGCCTTAAACGCCGCCAAATCGAGCCATGCTAACTCCAAAGCCCGGCTTAGCCAAGCAAAATCGCAATTCACCCAAAGTAAACTCGCTTTTGATCGCAACAAAAAACTGTGGGAGCAAAAAACAATATCCCAATCCGATTATGAAACAGCACAAGCAAGCTTCGAAAGCGCAAGAGCCGAAGTAGAAGCGGCTGACCAGAACGTAAAAGCAGCCGAATACCAAATCACAAGTGCCGAGGCCAGCCTTCGCGAGTCGCAAGAAAACCTCAAAAAAACCACAATTTTCTCGCCCATTAGCGGCACAATAAGCAGGCTCAACGTTGAAAAAGGCGAACGCGTAGTAGGAACCATGCAAATGACAGGTACCGAAATGCTCCGCGTAGCCAACCTACAACGCATGGAACTCATGGTAGAAGTAAACGAAAACGACATCCTCAAAGTATCGCGCAACGACACCGCCACAATAGAAATCGACGCCTATCTGGGCAAAAAATTCAAAGGCATTGTCACCGAAATCGCCAACTCATCCAACAGCAGCGCCACCGGAACAAGCGAGCAAGTCACCAATTTCGAGGTAAAAATACTCCTACTCGAAAGCTCCTACAACGAACTCATAAGCAAAGGCCAGCGTTTCCCGTTCCGCCCTGGAATGTCTGCCACAGCCGACATCCGCACCCAAACCCAAACCAAAGTACTCACCGTACCCATACAAGCCGTAACAACCCGGCCAGATTCCACCCAAGTGAAAGCCCCAAAAGAAAACCTAGAGGACGCAAACAAAGAAAAAGATGAAGCCGAAGTAAAAACCGAAGACATAACGCCCAAAACCGACGCCCAATCCAAAGAAACCGTATTCCTATTGCGCGACGGTAAAGCACAAATTGCTTACGTAACCACAGGCATACAAGACAACGAATACATTGTAATACAAGGAATTAAAGAAGGCGACGAAGTAATAACCGGCCCCTATCGCGTGCTAAGCAAACAACTCAAACAAGGCGATGCCGTAAAAAAAGTCGAAGCCAAAGACCTATTCAAAAAATAGCACATTCGTAGTAAAACCAACAAAATGGCTCTAATTCTCAACCTCGAAACTTCCACCCCAGTGTGTTCGGTAGCCCTTGCTCGCGACGGTCAAACCATCGACCTCGTGGAAACAAGCGAAAAAATGTCGCACGCAAGCTCACTCGCAGTCTTCATTCACGACATCCTCTCTCGCAACAACATCGAGCCCCATCAACTCGACGCCATCGCCGTAAGCGAAGGGCCTGGCTCCTACACCGGCCTGCGCATCGGCGTATCAACCGCCAAAGGCATTGCTTTTGGCACCAACAAACCCTTGATAGCCGTCCCCACACTGCTATCTATGGCCAACGGCTACCTCCAAAGTCGCAAAATAGACCCCAGCACATGGCTCGTACCCATGCTCGACGCCCGACGCATGGAAGTTTATACCTCGCTTATAAACACCAACTTACAAGTAAAACAAGCCACCAACGCCAAAGTAATAGATTCCACGAGTTTCGCCGATACCCTCGACCAAGCCCCCCATCTATTCTTCGGCGACGGAGCCGAAAAATGTGCCAGCACGCTCACACACCCCAACGCATTTTTCGACATTCACTACCAGATCTCAGCCCGCGACATGGGCAGCCTCGCCGAACAAGCCTACCAACAAGGCCAGTTTGCAGACACAGCCTACTTCGAGCCATTCTACCTCAAAGAATACGTCGCCGTAATAGCCAAAAATAAAGTACTCTAAATTTGCGGAAAATTCTTGCACATAAGTCGAATCGACCGCATTTCATACAACAAAAACGGAGGCCACAAACACCTCCGTTTTTTGTTTTCCCGCCCAGCCGAAAAAAAAAAATAAAAATAAGGATAAGGAGCTGTAGCCTAACAATATTTGTAATGACTGCTGCCGGCTATCCGCTTGTAGTCCTCGCGTTCGGGAACGAAATCAACAGGAAACATTTGTATTTCAGTCGAATAGCATCAGTTTGCTGCCACCGCATCACACCGCTGTGGGCTACCGCTACTATCCGGGCTAGTTCGGTCGGCAGCACCATCTGTAACGCCGTAGGTACGCTGGGCCGAAACTTTCCGTTGGCCTGCGGCCATGTGGCTACCTTTCACCACAAACAACCTGACACTCCCCAAAACACACATCCTAGCAAGATAACTTTGTCTGGAAAAGTTCCACATTCAAGAAAAATAAAATTCCTAAAACCTCACAAAATACATCTTACACCCGCCCAAAATAAGTCCAAGATTCGTACATTTGTGCAAGAAGCATTGGAAACAAACGTGTTTAGTTGCAGCAATTTCTCATAAACCCATCGAAAAGAATCCATGGCATTAAGTTGGAACGAAATAAAAAGCAGGGCCGTCAACTTCTCTAAAGAATGGGCAGACACTTCGCGCGAAGAAGCAGAGGCGAAACCATTTTTGGTTGAGTTTTTCAATGTATTTGGTATCAGCAGCAAACGCGTCGGTACATTTGAACATAGAGTAAAAAAACTCGACGAAAGAGACGGATATATCGACCTACTCTGGAAGGGTACCATTCTGATAGAAATGAAAAGTCGCGGCAAAAATTTGGACAAAGCTTACACCCAAGCGATTGACTATACTCACGGACTCAAACAACACGAGTTACCCAAATACATTTTGGTTTCAGATTTTGAAAACTTTCGGCTTTACGATCTTGAAGACGATGCGCATATAGAATTTCAACTCAATGACTTGGTCAATAATGTTCAGCATTTTGGTTCACTTTTAGGCTACCAGAAGAAGGTATATAAAGAACAAGACCCCGCAAACATAAAAGCGGCGGAATTAATGGGTAAACTTCACGACAGGTTGAAAGAGATAGGATACACAGGTCACCCCCTAGAAGTGTATCTGGTACGGATTCTTTTTTTATTGTTTGCCGAAGACACAACAATTTTCAACAAACAACAGTTTCAGGATTACATAACGGAACGCACCCACGAAGATGGTAGCGACCTTGCAGCCAAATTGCAAGAACTTTTTCAGGTTCTCAACACCACAAAGCAAAATCGTTTCAAAAACCTCGACGGGCAACTTGCCGATTTCCCGTATGTAAACGGAAAACTCTTCGACGAAATATTGCCCATGGCAAGTTTCGACTCGAAGATGCGAACTGCTTTGTTAGAAAGCTGCTACCTCGATTGGAGCAAAATTTCGCCAGCCATTTTTGGTTCAATGTTTCAGAGCGTAATGAATCCCACCGAAAGGCGTAATTTGGGCGCACATTACACCAGCGAAACCAATATTCTGAAGCTTATAAAGCCACTCTTCTTAGACGAACTTTGGCGCGAATTTGAAAGTATTAAAGACAATAAAAACAAACTCCCCGCATTCCATAATAAGATAAGCAAGCTAAAATTCTTCGACCCAGCATGTGGCTGTGGTAATTTCTTGGTGATTACCTACCGCGAGTTGCGCCTGTTGGAGTTGGAAATACTCAGGGCATTGTATAAATCCAAGCAACGGATTATAGACATAGGCACGATTATTCTGCTCAATGTAGATCAGTTTTATGGTATTGAATACGAAGAATTTCCTGCTCGTATTGCCGAGGTGGCCATGTGGCTAATAGACCACCAAATGAACATGCTCATTAGCAACGAATTTGGCCAATACTTTGCCCGATTACCGCTAAAAAAAGCTGCCACAATTGTACATGGCGATTCCCTCGAAATAGACTGGCAAGGCTTATTGAACCCAATAAATACGATTGACGTTGTGGCTAAACACACCAATATTTATTTGGTAAAAGAATCAGAGGCCGAATATCGCCAAGTGAATGTTCAGACCGAATCGTATTCTATAAATTACGGAAAGCCAGAGCAATCTGAAGCGGTGAAATTCGATTATATTTTGGGCAATCCACCTTTTATAGGGTCTAAAATAATGACGCAAAACCAGCGTAATCAGATTGTAAAACAGTTCGACAATGCCGAGGGAAGTGGCGTTTTAGACTACGTAACAGCTTGGTACATAAAGGCAGCCAAATACATTGAGCATACGCAAACAAAGGTTGCATTTGTTTCTACGAACTCCATTGTACAAGGCGAACAAACCAGTATTCTTTGGGGCAATATGCTCCGTAAATACGGAATAAAAATCCACTTTGCCCACCGTACTTTTAAATGGAGCAACGAAGCCAAAGGCAATGCCGCCGTTTATTGTGTAATAGTTGGCTTCGCCCACTTCGACATCCAAAACAAAAGCATATTTGAATACAACGACATTAGAGGCGAAGCCCACGAGCTGAAAGCAAAAAATATAAACCCGTACTTGGTCGATGCAAAGGATGTGTTTATTGGCAAGCGAAGAAATCCGATTTGCCAAGTTCCTGAAATTTCTTTTGGTAGTATGCCCAACGATGGAGGGAATTTACTGTTTACTGACGAAGAAAAAGCCGCATTTGTTGCCCAAGAACCCAAAGCAGCACAGTATTTTAAACCCTTCATTGGGGCTTATGAATTTTTAAACGGGAAAAAGAAATGGTGTTTGTGGTTTCTGGGAACACTAGCTCCAAACGAATTATCGGCACTGCCCACTACCTATAAGCGAATTCAAGAAGTAGGGAAATTGCGTTCGAAAAGCACAAGAAGTTCCACAAAAAAACTTGCCGCATTTCCGTCATTATTTGGCGAAATCCGACAACCCGAAAGTGATTATATTCTGATACCCAGAGTGTCGTCGGAATACAGGAAGATAATTCCGATGGGATTCTTTGGTCCGGACAATATCGTGGGGGACACTTGTTTGTCGGTAGCAAATGCGACTCGCTACCATTTGGGTATTTTACAATCGGCGATGCACATGGCTTGGGTTGGTGCTGTCTGTGGACGGTTGGAGAATCGGTTTCGGTATTCAAATGAAATTGTGTACAACAATTTTCCGTGGCCAGAAAACCCAACGGATAAGCAGATTAAAGCCATTGAAACTGCCGTTGGGAAAGTTTTGGAGGCAAGGCTTCAGTTTGAAAATAGTTCGCTTGCTGAGCTTTACGACCCTTTTAAAATGCCCCCCATTTTGGTAAAAGCCCACACAGAGCTGGACAAAGCGGTCGATTTGGCCTACCGCCCCCAAGTATTTACCAGTGAAGCCAATAGATTGGTATTCCTTTTTGAGCTTTACGAAAAATTCACGGCAGATCTTTTCACTGCATTGAAACCGAAGAAGGCAAAGAAACCAAAGGAAAACTAATAACCGCAAATTCGCTCCAGTCCTATTTTCTTAACCACAATTACACAACGATAAGTCAAATAAGATCAGAGCACTATCTGATTTACTTCTTAGACAATCGAAATGCGAGAAAATTTCACACATTTTAATTCCCAAGAACAAGACCCCGCAAACATAAAAGCGGCGGAATTAATGGGTAAACTTCACGACAGGTTGAAAGAGAT
>JBDKHP010000084.1:0-7061 GCA_039797645.1 Bacteroidota bacterium | reverse complement strand
TGTCGCCTTTCGTAACAAGCCCCACTTCGGGGTTGGAGAAGCTAATCGCTATTTCAGAACCTCTCAGTTCAATTGACTTGTAGAGCGGCCCACTGAACGGAATTTTCTGCTCATATACTTTCGCCAAAGCAGCCAGCGAAAGCCTCCGCCCTACTTCTTGTTTGTTGCCCGGATGAATATCTCGCGCATCGCCTATGTCCACAGAAACAGCCATGCCTGTGTTAGGGAGTTCCAGTGCCATGAATTGCGCTTCGCGAAGTTCAGCCCAGGTATCTTCTGCGGGTTCTGGCTTCACTTTCAGATAGTTGGCAAGTTGCACAAAGAGGAACGGGAAGTCGCCTTGCCTCCATTGGGTACGCCAGTCAGTAATAAGAGCTTTGAACAATTTTCGGTATTGAAAAGCCATTCCGGAATTACTCTCGCCTTGATACCAAATTACACCACGGAAAGCAAAGGGAATGAGCGGATTAATCATGCCATTGAACAACACAGTTGGTTGGTTCGGATTCGTTGGAGAGAACGGTTTGGTGGGTACCGATTTGAAATCGAAACCTTGTTTTGCGAGCCAGCCTTTTGCCATAGGCACTTGTTTTCCGCCAGCCAAAGTGAGCGCATAATCTTTCGCCTCGCCCATAAAGCCTCCGCCACCTTGAAAATCCATCACACGAATGGTGAAGATATTTTTGCCCAAATGCAACACAGATGGCGCGATTCTGTACACACGCAATACGTTCCATTTATCGTTCTGTCCAATTTTCTGACCATTGCACCAAAGCTCATCAGCGTCGTCAGTTCCACCGTAGCTGAAAGTGATGGAATCTGTAATCTGATTCGCCGTGAGGCTCACTTCTTTGCGAAACCAACACGAGCCGTCGAAATTCCCGAGCGATGTCTCTTCCCAAAGGCGTGGTAAGTCTATCGGAGTCCAATCTTGAGTAGGGTAATTGGCTTGTGCATAAATTGCAGAATCGCCGATGAGACCTTTTTCGGCAGCAGCAATTTCGCGAGCTTGTTGCTCTTTGTCGCGTTGTTCGAGCAAAGCAAGGGTGTCTTTGTTGCTCGGCATCTGACTGATTTTCTGTGTCAAACCGTCGAATTCGGGCAGTGCAGCGAGCCCATCCTTGCTTGTCCAAGCTTCGGCGACAGTGCCGCCCCAAGCGGTTTCAACCAGACCGATCGGGATTTTAAGACTTTGGTACAAATTGCGACCAAAGAAAAATGCGGATGCCGAAAAAAACTTCACTGATTCTGGCGTACAAACAGCCCAACCGCTGGTACTGAGTGTATCTACGGGGCGTACCGTCGTGTTATGCCCTACCATAAAGAGCCGAATTTCGGGGAAATTGGCAGCCTGAATTTCGGCATCTGCATTGTTAAGTTTTGCCCAATCGCTCTGCATCGGCATTTCCATGTTCGATTGCCCTGAGCAGATCCACACTTCGCCCACCAAGACATCAGTAAAAGATTTGCGGAATTTTGAAGTCGCAACAACCAAACTATCAGGGCCGCCATACGCAAGCGGCTGGAGGCTCGCCAACCAATGCCCACTCGTATCTGCAACAGCCGTAACCGACTGGTCGCGAAATTTGACTGTAACTTCGGCCTCTGGAGTGGCTGTTCCCCAGATTTTGACATCTTTTTTACCTTGCAGAACCATGTGATCCGAGAAAATCGTAGCCACGGTGAGTGGTGCTGTTTCGGGTTTCTGGCAAGCGCCGATGCCCCAAACCACCTGAAAAAGCACAATGTACAGCAGCGAATTTAAAACTGTTTTCATTTTTTCGATTTTAGTGAATGCTCAAAATACCGCCACCCGCTTTTAACAATAGGCAATGACGACCTACAAAGATGCATTCATTTCAGGATTTTGGAGGGGGGCAAGCGTATCAATTCTGGGGAAGAATCTGTACCCTTGGGTATGCCCAGATGCAACAAACAAACCACGAATCCAATTTAAGAACCAGACGAATAGTCCCTACCCTACCCAGCAAATAATACCGAAACCATACAGCCTACAAAAAGACACACAATGCAGAGCCAGTCGAATTCAAAAAAAAGGAGAAAAAGATTAGGAGCGTTAGCGAAACAATAATTGCAGGGTATCCGCTTGTAGTCCTCGTTTTTTGGGGCGAAATCAACTGACGGGATATGTGCACCGCACAACCAAATCAGCTTGCTTAAACCCAATCGTTCGTTGTTCCAAAAAGCTGTGGGCTAACTCTACTATTGATTTAAGAACACTTGGCTTATTCTGAAATAATCTTTATAACAGCCAGACTCAAAGCGAATCGCTATTGCCATAGCAAATCTGTAGTCGAAGTTTTTGGATTCCGACTTTTCGAAAATTTGTGATTTGCGCCAATTTGATTTCATTTGAGGTGCAAATACAAGCTCGACTTTGTAAAGTAATCAGCTACATTTAGCCTGACACCGTAGCACAATCGAGCTGTTGGGTAAACCCGAGGCAATAATAAATTGAAAAAACACATTTTATTGCGAACCGATGTGTTTCTCAAAAGGTTGAGATTTTGTCTTCGGGATTAAACTTCGGTTGGCAGATCAGCGATTGCTTTTACCTCCTCTAAGGAGATTCCAAGTTCTTCGGCAATTTCATAGGGCGTGCCACCCATACCAATGAGTCGCTTTATGAGTTTGTGCATTTTTTGGGCTGCTATTTTTGCTGTTTCTTGTGCTTCTACTGTTGCCAACTGAGCCTTTTCAAGAGCAAGCTGGGCTTGTTCTTGAGCTTCGATTTTTGCAAGACGCTCTGCCTCAATAATCGGGATAAGTTTACTTTCAGCTTCTGCTTTACCTTCCGCTTTGCCTTCAACAAGCCCTTCCGCTTTGCCTTCAACAAGCCCTTCCGCTTTGCCTTCCGCAAGCCCTTCCGCTTTGCCCTCTGCACGTATGCCTTCGTCGTACCGTTTTGCTTTTTCGTAGAGTTCTTCTTCGTTTTGAATGTATTCCCATTCTTTTTGATCGGTTGGTTCTACGCACAATCTTCGTACAACTTCGCGCAGAACTTCGTCTTTCTCGAACTCAGCGTAGGCAAATTTGTCTTGTATGCGCGAGAGTGTTTTTTGTGCTAACTCGAACCACGCTTTGTATTTAGTGAATTTGGGATTGGCTACGATATTGGGCTGAAATGCATAGATGAGTCGGTTGGTGGACATCCAATGGATGTTCTTGCTGTTGTTTTGCAAGATGGTGAGCACTTCGTTTCGGGCATCGATTATTTTCTCTGCGTCTTTGGATTCCCAAAGCGTTTCGTCTGATACAAATTGTTTGAGGTTCTCGGGGAATAGGGCAAAACTTTGGATGTTGGAACTGAAACTGAGTGTGTCGGTGACCATCCACACGATGGTGATTACGGGTTTCAATTGCCGATAGTCTTGTATTTTAATCTTTTTTGGGTCGCCAGCGTACATTACTTTGTCAGTGAGGCCTTCAAGCTGAAGGGCTGTATTCATGGCGTGGTATAGGTAGAAACGGTGTATAATGTCTGGCTTGAACCATTGTTGCATTTCGATAATGATGTCGTGCTTGTCGATACGACAGCGAAAATCGAATTTAAGTTCTGTTGCGTTGTTGGTAAGTAAATGGTCGGTATTGAGGTTTTCGATCTGCTCGATTTCTACATCGAGAAAATCTTCGATGAAACGTTTGGCGATGGTAAGATCGGAAAAGACTTTCTTGAAGTAACGATCGTAGTTTAAGGGTGCCAAATACATGATTCTGCGTTTTGTGTGTTGTTGATACAAAGATAGTACGTTTTTTTTAATTGGATATTTTTGGTGGGTGCAATGTTGTTTCGCGGCCTTTGGGATTCGGAAAGGCAGGCGAGCCGTAGGTGAGTCGTTTGAGGAGCTACATGGCCGTAGGCCAAAGAAAGAGCTTGCTGTGCGTACCTACGGCGCCTAAGAAGGTGCAGGCGTCTCAACTAGCCCGGATAGTAGCGGTAGCCCACAGCGGCGTGATGCGGTGTCAGCAAGCTGATGCTATGGGTTTGAAATACAAAGGCTTCCAGTTGATTTCGTACCCGAACGCGAGGACTACAAGCGGATAGCCGGCAGCAGTCGCCTAAAATAGTGTTGGGCCTCAGCTTCTAATCCTTATTTTTTTATTTTTCTTTCTGCTTGGTATCGGGGTGGCGATTATTGGGTGGTTTCGTAGCCGAATTTTTTGCCTTTGTCGAGGGCGGGTATGCCGTGTGTCATCCAGATTGGGGCGGGTTGGTCTTTGAGGTAATGGTCGAAATATTGTTTGAGGCGGATGCTGAGATCTACGCCGTTGGGGGAGTTGGCGTTGAGGTTGTGCGGCTCGCCGTTGTAGTTGAGCAACCATACGGGTTTGTTGAGGCGGCGTAGGGCTAGGAAGAGTTCGATGCTTTGTGCCCAAGGTACGGCGCCGTCGTTGTCGTTGTGCATCATGGCGAGGGGTGTTTGGATGTCGGGCGCCATGAATAGGGGTGAGTTGGCGATGTAGAGTTCGGGTTTTTCCCAGAGTGTTGCGCCGATGCGACTTTGGGTTTTTTCGTATTGAAACATACGGCTGACACCTGTTGCCCAACGGATTCCGCCGTAGGCACTCGTCATGTTGCTAACTGCTGCTCCTGCCCATGCGGCGCGGAAGAAGGGGGTGCGGCAGATGATGTAGGCGACTTGGTAGCCGCCCCAGCTTTGGCCTTGTATGCCGATGCGGGTGGAATCGACGTAGCTGGCTTGGGACAAGGCGCGGCTGCCCGAGAGTACGTATTTGAGTGCGCTCTCGCCGGGGTAGCCTGTTTTGTAGCGAATGTTGGGTACGAAAACGAGGTATTCGTTGCTTACGAATACGGTGCGGTTGATTACGCTTCGGCTGGGTTTGGGGTTGTGGTATTGGTGTATTTGGTCGGAATTGAGTTCGTAGAAATAGACGAGGGTTGGGTATTTTTTGTTGGGGTCGAAGTTTTCGGGTTTATAGAGTATGCCTTCTTCTTGTTGGCCGGGTTCAATTTCCCAGCGAAAAATTTCGGCGGTGCCCCAGTTGTATTGTGTTTGTTGGGGGTTTGCGTCAGAGAGGCAAAGGGGGTTTGCAATTTCGGTGTCGGAGATCCAGAGGTTTGGGAAGGTGCTGAAGTTTTCGCGGGTCCAGATTAGGGTGTCTGTTTTTTTTGCTTTTATTGGGCGACTGTAGCTAAAGGCTTGGGCAGGTGTCTGCCGCATTTTGCCTTTGTGGGAAATTCCGAAATGGGCGTCTTTCGTGTGGAGGTTGAATATGGAGTAGCGTATCGGTTTTGTGGGGTCGATATGCAGGGCTTTGGGGTCGAGTTTGAGGTAGCGATACTGCAAGTTGTGTTCGCGTCCGCTGGTTATTTTAATGGCAGCTTCTTTGCCTGTTGGGTCTATTTGCCAGAGGTCGTAACGGTCGTAAATCCAGAGGTATTTGTCGTGTGTTGTCCAACCAGCTGTGCCATACGGGTCGGCTTGTTCGGGGGTGTTTTGGGTTTCGTCGTACACGATGGTGGGTATTTTGTGTCGGATAGGTATTTCGGTGCGAATGGAGCTGGTGTACCAACAACTGTCTTTGGGTTCGAACCAATAAATGTAGTTTCCTTGGGGCGAAATGCCTGCAAAATCGGTGACGCGTTTGCCGTATTTGCGTGCGCCTGTGTGGAGGTCTATGTAGTAAAGATTTCGGCCAGCGTCGCTGTCCCACGATTGGCTGCGGAGGTAGGGTGTTTCGTCGAAACCAAGTGCAAATTCGGCATTTCCTTGGTCGAATGTTTGAATTTCTGGCAGGGTTTCGTCGGCTAATTGTACGATTTTTCCTTCAGGAAGAAGGGCAACGGCGAGATAGCTCTGTTTTTCGTCTTTCTTGAATTCTGCAAGTTGTTGGGGTTGTATTCTTGCGTCGGTCCAGCTCCAGATGTCGAGCTTTACTTTTTCGGATTCGAGTAGGGTGTCTTTGGGTTCGGCAATTACTGTTGGGGCTGTGCCGAAGTATAAGTGTTTGGCATTGCGCGAAAACCAAAGATTTTGGTGGATGCTTGCGTGGGTGTTGGGCGGAAGCAAAATAGTGTGAGTAAGCTTTCGGCTGTCTTGCTTGTGCGACCAATGCCAGAGGTCGTAGTTCTTTGTTTTGGCGGTGTCAGCAGATTGTAAGTAAGCAAGTTGTGAGCCGTCGAAATCCATCGCTGGTTTTGCAAACGCTCCCGAGCTTGTGGCAATTTCGGTGGTTTTTTCGGTGTGGGTGTCGAACACGTAGAGCGATTGTGTGGCAGTGCTGTCGGTAGCCAATTGTACGAAGGCAAAGCCTAGGCCAGATTCGGCCATGCAGACTTCCGTTACATTCTCGAATGTGTGTTCGGCTTTGGTTTGTGCATTGTATAGGGTGAGCAGAAAAGTTTCGGTGTCGTTTTTACTGCGCTTTTTAGTTTTTTGTTGGGTAGTGTCTGCTACGATTCGTGTAGGTTTCTGGCTTATGGCGAGCCAATACGAACCTTCCGTGCTGGCCAATACTTGGTGCAGTTTTTTAAAATAGCGAATATCGTGGGTGCTGGAATTCCAGATACCCAGGCTGTCTATTGGCATGTTTTCAGCCTTTGTTTTCTTGATTTTGTGGCTACGGATCGAGTCAGTTTTTGGAGCAATTTGGTAGGCTAGAAAATCGCCATTGTGAATAAAAATTGACTTAGAAGCTCGTTCGAATTCGTAACGTTGTTGGCCATCGCAGCTTACCACAAACAAACTTCCGTCGCCTTTGAAGGGGCTTTGGAGGTAACTCACCCAAGCACCGTTGTCGGAAATAGCGAACTGGTCTATGGATTTCCAGTTATTGAAATCGCACACGTCAAGTTGCTTTTTTTGAGCCCAAAGACTCACAGCCCAAAGCAGGGTTATGGGGGCAAGTAGCCATTTCATACCAGAAGTTTTTTAGTTGTCGATACTTTCGGACGAAACTATGCTTTTTTGCGCAGCATTCGATGAAAAAGAACGAAAAAACTGATTTAATTGATTGTTCGTGACCCGCAATTTGGGAGATTAATTAATGTTTGCTTATGGGGACGAATTCAAATTTAT
>JBDKHP010000083.1:0-5625 GCA_039797645.1 Bacteroidota bacterium | reverse complement strand
CCCGCGTATTCATTCCCTTCGTACTTATCGCGGTTTACTTCCGTAGGCCCAAGTATTTCGGTGAGTATTTCGGTGGTGAGTGACGCAGGAAGCTCTTCGTCTGTGGCCACTTTTCGCGCCAAATTACGGGCGACTTTCGCCAGCACATTGCTTAGTTTCCGCACACCCGATTCGCGGGTATATTTTTCCACCGTAAATTCGATGCTCTTGCGTGGGTAATTTATCACATTTTTTGGCAAGCCGTGATCCTCCCACTGTTTGCGAATGAGGTGACGTTTGGCAATTTCGATTTTCTCTTCCAGTACATAACCCGACACGTTAATCATTTCCATACGGTCGCGCAGCGGCGCCGAAATGGCCGAAACATTGTTGGCTGTGGCAATAAATAGCACCTTCGAAAGGTCGAAATCCATTTCCAAGAAATTGTCGTAAAAGGTCGAATTTTGTTCAGGGTCTAACACCTCGAGCAGCGCAAACGACGGATCGCCGCGAAAATCGTTGCCTATTTTGTCGATTTCGTCCAGAATAAACACAGGGTTTGCCGAATTTGCCTTCTTGATATTCTGGATAATGCGCCCCGGCATCGCGCCGATATACGTCTTGCGGTGTCCACGAATTTCGGACTCATCGTGCAAACCACCGAGCGACATTCGGATGTATTTGCGGCCAAGAGCTTCGGCCACCGAACGTCCCAGACTCGTTTTGCCGACACCCGGAGGGCCGTACAAACAAAGTATCGGTGATTTCAGGTCGCCTTTAAGTTTCAGAACCGCCAAATGTTCGATAATGCGCTCCTTCACTTTTTCGAGACCAAAGTGGTCGTTATCCAGAATTTTCTGCGCTCGCTTCAGGTCGAAATTGTCGGTCGTATATTCGTTCCAAGGCAAATCTACCACCGTGTGGAGATACAACACTTGGTTGGAATAATCGGGAGCCGCAGGGTTCATCCGCTGCAATTTTTCGAGTTCTTTGTAGAACGTCTCCTTGGTTTTATCGTTCCAAACCTTATTCTTTGCCTTCTCGGTAAGCTCTTTCACATCCGATTCCACAGGGCCACTGCCCAACTCGCTTTGAATGGTTTTGATCTCCTGATTCAGCAAATACTCCCGTTGTTGCTGATCCAGTTCGGTCTTAACTTTCGTCTGGATTGTATCTTTAAGTTCTTGTTTCTGAACTTCATACGCCAAATGTTCCAGCAATTTCAGCCCTCGGGCTTTAATTTTACTAAGCTCCAGTAGTGCTTGTTTGCTGTCCGTTTTAATATCAGTATTCGAGGCCACGAAATTGATCAGGAAAACGGGGCTGTCTATGTTTTTAATTGCAAACGCAGCCTCCTGCGGTATATGCTTCGATAGCTGAATGATACGCATCGAAAGTTCCTTAATCGATGTCACAATTGCCTCGAACTCTTGGTCGCCAGCACGGGGTTTTTTCTCGGTCATCGGAATAATATCACAGGCCAAATACGGATCCGTTTGGAGGTTTCCCACTACTCCAAAACGCGCCCGGCCTTGCAATACTACCGACGTTGTACCGTCGGGCATATCCAGAATTTTTACAATTTTCACCACCGTACCAATCTTGTACAAGTCGTCCATCGTAGGGTCTTCCACGCTACTGTCAAACTGACTGATCACCCCAATAAGCTTCGACCTCCGGTGCGCTTCCTTCACAAGCAGAATCGACTTCGAACGCCCCACCGTAATGGGCACAATCACACCCGGAAACAAAACCGTATTTCGCAGCGGCAGTATAGCAAGTTGTTGCGGAAACTCAGATTCGGGCATCTCTTCGTACTCCTCTTCGTCTATGATCGGTACCATGTCGTCTTCTACGATTTCGTTTTCAAAGAGACTGTCCATCATATTTATAGATCTTTTCATCGGATTGTATATCGTTTCGAGTGTCATTTTGTCATTTGTCGGGGCATCATAAGAAGCCAACCCAAACTTATACCCACTACCAAGCTGGTTCACGTTCAGATTGTCCACAGGGAATTGATTAATTGGTAATATACTTATTTTATGCAACATAGGTTCAGTTTTGAACAAAAAGCCTTTTTTTGTGCGCGCCAAAGTTCGCATACTCCCAGTTAGAAAACAAGCAAAGTGCCAAAAACTATATTCGGCTTTATTGGCTGTTATTCTCCAAAAAAGACTGCGATTCTGACAGACAGCCAACCAACACCCCAAAAACCAGCAAAAGAATGTCCGCAACAAAACAAAAACGAATAAAGAACCCTCACACCAGCTCGAACCTATATAAAGAAACTGGCCAATACAGCCACCAATTCCAATGTTTGGTTGCCACTCCCGAAGTGGACATTTGTTTATTTTGTTTACAAAATTCCAAATTTTACAGCCGAATATGAGTAACATTGTGCATTCGCTTCGAGTCTTAACGTATATACTAAACTTTTGTTCATTATGGAAATTATGAAAAAAATTGTGCTGATCTTTTGTGTATCACTCTTATCAGTAGCAACATCAGCCCAGACACCAGGGGCAAAACCCGCCACATTCCTTGCTGTGGAACAGGGCAATGTAGAACAGTTAAAAGCTTTAATACAATCGGGTGCCAATGTAAATGAGACTTACGAAGGCATTTCACTATTGAACAAAGCGTGCGGGGGAGTTTCCAGACCCGATAACAACATCGTAAAAGTTCTCCTCGACGCACCAAAAATCAATGTAAAAACAATCACGCTTACAGATACCGAATCCGACAAATCATGGGCAACCACACCCTTAGTGGCATTGATTAGTTCGGCAAGTACCAATTCAAGTTTAGAAAATGTAGTACGACTCATAAAAATGGGTGTCGATGTAAACTATCACAGTTCCTTCAACAATCAAGGTACAGCCCTATGGATCTCAACCTTCGGAAAGCAAGACGAAAGTTCAAAAGCAATTACGATGGCCATTTTAAACAACGCTAATGCCAAACTGAATGTCAATTACGTGGGGCTTTACGAACTCACAGCCTGCCGAAATGCAGTACAAGAACAACATACAGAGGCCGTTGAAGCAATTTTGAAACGTGGCGCAAAAGTGGAAGATGCAAAACGAGAAGGCGTATTGAGAGGCTTAATTTTTGAAACGATCGGTCACGATAATTTCGACATTTTAGACATACTTATGAAATACGGCGCCAACAAATATGGCCCACTACCAGAGAGTATGATGCACTTGAACATGGCAATGATACAGCCCCAACAAGCAAAATGGGCAGAATATTTTATCACAAAGTACAAAGTTGATGTAAACCACCTGAACAAACCTAAATCTGAAGGCGATGTCCTTGCAATTAATGTGGCAGCACTGAATAACAACGTAGAAGGCATGAAAGTTCTCGTCAGTCATGGCGCAAACATCAATCTCGGAACTTCACAAGGAATCAATGCCATACAATCGGCAGCGCAGAATAATAGCTTGGATGCCGCAAAGTACCTAATCGAACAAAAAGTCGTACTAAACGGCTACAATTCCGTGTTTTTCAACGCACTAAGCTATGCCACCTTAGCCTACCACCAGGACATGATGGCACTGTTGGTAAAAAGTGGGGCTAACGTAAACGAGGTGTCCAAAGACTCACCCTGGGCAGGCCCTTTGGCCAGAATCGCCATGTCATTCAATCCGGTCGATAAAAAAGCGCGACTCAAAACCATCAAGAAACTGCTAGACTTAGGCGCAGACCCGAACGTGCTACACGCACAGGATATGACCGCACTCATGTGTGCCGCAAAACTTAGCACCGATTATGGCAGGAAAGCTGCCGTCGATAATTCTGAAATTCTAATTAAAAGTGGCGCCAATGTAAACTTGGCCAATACCGCAGGCGAAACGGCTCTCATGTTGGCCAGCGAAGCAGGCAACGAAGACCTCGTTAACTTGCTCATTAAAAGCGGTGCCGACGTTAACGCCGTAAATAAAGTAGGCGAAGCCGCTTTAAATTATGCCAGCAGAGCCCTTGCAAACAAAAGCGAAATCACCAAAGCTTTAGAAAAAGCAGGCGCAAAACCAGTCGTAGTAACAGCAAAACCAATGTTAAAATCAGTACCAAGCAATTTGGTAGGCACCTGGAAGGGCTACCAAACCGACGATAAAATACTGATGGCCACCTTCGTAGTGAACAAAAACAACACCTATTCCTATTCGGCAGTGGGCAAAATTAATGGGCAAGCAATATCAATCAGCCACAAAGGCGAAATTCTTGCCTCCGAAGACACCTACACCCTAAAGCCTGTGGGCGCACCATCTGGCACATATAGCTACAAAATTGTGAACGGCAAATTGTCGGCAAACAATGGCAGGCCGATGGACAAGATAAAATAACAATAACCACCCCGTTTGAATAGTTTATATTCGAACCGATTTCCCAAGAACTGCGGTCATACTGTTTCACCTACTAAAGTCGGCGAAACAATACGACCGCAGTTCTTTTGCCCTACAAGCATAGGCAAGGAAAACCACGACAAGCAATCTGTCGAAACACCTACTACAAAAACCACCCGAATCAAAAGAAAAAAAATAAGGATTAGGAGCGGTAGCCCAACAGTATTTATACACGACTGCTGCCGGCTATCCGCTTGTAGTCCTCGCGTTCTGGAACGAAATCAACTGGAAACCATTGTATTTCAAACCAATAGCATCAGCTTGCTGACACCGCATCACACCGCTGTGGGCTACCGCTACTATCCGGGCTAGACCGATCGGCAGCACCATTTGTAACGCCGTAAGTACCCTGGGCAAACCCTTTACCTTGGCCTCCGGCCATGTGGCGTTATCGCCCGACAAGCCTACGGCTTGCCTAGATGGATAGCTCGCCAGCCAATTGCAAACGGCAACTGCGTAGTTACCATTATTTCACAATTTGCCCGAACCACCAATTGCGCCACCCTTACGAGCTGAATTTTCAGCTGCGACTGGCTATACGAATCGGCTTTATTTGTATTTATATCGAGTTGTGTTTTTATCTCCCATTTTTTCAACGATACCATTTTCCGTTGCATAATTCAAATCTCGGCTTGCTGTTGCTGACGAAATCTCTCGAAAATTCTTCAAGTATTCTTTTCTTGTAAAATAGTCGTCCTTGGCAATCGACCTGAATAAATTTATCCGGTCGATATTCGTTAGGCTGAAGTTTTGAATATTTAATAACTCTTCGAGAGATTCAAGAATTATTTCAAGCATGAATTCAATGAATATTGTGGAGTCACCTGTATTGTCAGACTTTCCGAGTGCTTCATAATACAGCTCTTGTCTTTCTTTTATTAAAGTTTCTATTGGTAGGAATTCAAAAACCGGATAAGCGTCTTTTAAAATCAGCGTTTGCCACAATCTACCCATTCTGCCGTTCCCATCAATGAACGGGTGAATAAACTCTATTTCATAGTGAAACACACAACTTTTAATTAGGCCTAAATCATCGTCATTTATCAGATAGGCAAATAATTCATTCAATAAAGGGTTGAGCATTTCGCTTGGTGGCGCAACATGGGCAACTTCTGAACCTTTAACTATTCCAACCGATTTGTTTCTGAGTTTTCCTGCGGAGTCGATAAGTCCGTTCATTAATATTCCATGTGCTTTACCGAACGATTCAAGTTTGTTCGGATTCAATTTG
>JBDKHP010000082.1:0-2992 GCA_039797645.1 Bacteroidota bacterium | reverse complement strand
GATCGTGGTAACGAAGTTATTGAGATTCAGAAAATTTGGAAACTTGTAGGGTTTACTCCGCGTAAATTTAATAACGAAATTTATTTGCGTTTCCGTGCGGCTTGCGATGCTTTCTTTAATAAGAAACGCGATTTCTATACAGCTGCCAAAGACGAACAACGCATCAATATGAACCGCAAAATGGAACTTATTGAGCAAGCTGAAGCTTTGAGTGTTAGTACTGAATGGAAGAAAACGACTGATATTTATGTGAATATACAGAAACAGTGGAAAGAAATAGGCCCTGTTCCGCGTAAATTTTCCGATGCTATTTGGGAACGCTTCCGTGCTGCCTGTAACAAATTTTTCAATCTTAAAAAAGAACATTTTTCGGGATTGGACAATGCACATGCTGAGAACCTAAGACTCAAAAAAGAGATTATTGAGAAATTGAGAAATTTCGACTCTTCTGGCGATAACCATGAGGATATAGAGATTCTGAAAACTTTGCAAAACGAATGGTCTGAAATTGGGCACGTTCCGTTTCATGACAAAGATGCGATTCAGACCGAGTATCGTGAGCTTATCGGAAACCAGTTTCAGCGTTTGCGTTTGGACGTAAATGCGCGTCAGGAACATAAGTTCAAGAATCGAATCGACAACCTAAAGCAATCGCCTAAGGGCAATAGTAAAATTAAATTCGAACGCGAAAAGCTTGTGCGAAAACTGCAAAAAATCGAAAAAGATATTATCACTTGGGAAAATAACATCGGCTTTTTTGCAAACTCGAAAAATGCAAATGATTTAATAAAAGATATCGAACAGAAAATAGTTGATGCCAAAGAATACGCAGTTCAGGTTCGTGAGAAACTGGATTTGCTAGAGGATGGTGAATAATACTTTTTCTGAGATTGTATTAAAAGCCGGCGATTGTCGGCTTTTTTTTTGTTAAATTGTTTCAATATATCGATCCTTAAAGTACACACCATCTTTGGGCTTTTGTAGCTGAAATACCTTCGTATTCTTTATTTATTCTATATTTAAGGCTGTGTTCGTTGGTTGGCGGTGTTCTCTATTCCATCCTTTTTTTGGCTGGGAAATTGGTTCAATCGACTTGGGGTGAGCAAGTAGCATCTAAATCTATGAAGGGTAAATGAGATTCTCAATAGTATCTATTTTATTGTTTTTCAGCATAGTATCGTATGCTCAAGGATTTGATCTGAGCAACTACGAAGACTTATCGGAGACTGTTATGTTGCCTCGCGATGGTACAACTACTTTCGTTCAAGACAATGAAGGGTTTGCCTGGGTGGGTACTTGGAAGGGGCTTTTCCGTTACGATGGCTACAAATCTGTTAACTTTAACCTGATCAATAAAAATTTTTCGGGACAGAAAATCACTTCGTTATTTAGAGCTTCGGATGGGCGAATTTGGGTGGCCTGTTTTATTGATGGTGTATATGTAATCGATCCTAAAACATATAAAGTACAACACTATTCTAAGGAAGCCAAAGATGCAAAGTTTAGAATATCAGACGACAATATAATTGCGATAGGAGAGGCGCAACAAGGTGAGATTTGGTTCGGTTGTGAGAGTTTTGGTTTAGATATTTTGAAGCCGCAGCGGGTTGAGAATCTTTCTATGCAGAATAGCGGACTTATAAGTAACCAAGTTTCTACAATTTCGGTCGATTGGACGGGTAATGTATGGATTGGAACAGGCAGTGGTATTTGTGTGATGAATATGCAGACGCATAAAATTTCAGTTGTGATGCAGCATGAATGTAATAAATTCGTGTATCAGATTGTTTTCACTCCAGACAAACAAGTATTTGTTGCGCACAAGATGGGTTTACATATTTACGACCCCATGAAAGGAACAAGCCAAGAGTTATTAAAAGAATCTTGTACAAGCATTTACATTAAACCAACCCCGCATGGAGCCGAGCTTATGATTGGTGCCTTAGATGGTATTTATACTTACAGTTCAACGAACAAAATACTAGAACATCGCTCAACCCGATTTGCTCATTCTGCATTAAAGAATCAGATTAATTCCATATATGGGCTTGCTGATGGTACCGTTTTGGTGGGTACGATGCGGGGATCTTTTTTGTTTATGCAATCGCGAAAGGAGTTTAGGAACTTTCCGCTATTACTCGATTCGAATATTGATGTTTCGGTATCGTCGATATCTACGGCCGGAAATAATTTCTGGGTGGGTACTTGGGGCGATGGATTGTTCTTTTTCGATCCAAAGCTTGGTTTGTATAAGCGGATTCGTACCAATATACCCAATTTTGATGGGTATATTTATGATGCAGTTGAGTATAAAGGCAAATTGTGGATTTCCACCAAAAATATTCATGGAGTTTTTGGAATACCATTAAGTGCAATATCAGATTATTTTATAGATAAGTCCGAAGCTAAGTTTTATGGCAACGAAACGAACCCTACACTATTGGGAGCCAATGTAATCACGCGAATGTACAAGGGTACAGACACCGAACTTTTGTTGGGAAGTTGGGAGGGCCAGATTTTTAAATACAACTCAGCGGATGATTCATTCGAGACCATGATTCCAAAAGACCACCCTGAATTCGAGAACTATCCGATTCGTTCACTTATACGAGACAATAAAGGAGCACTTTGGGTAGGTACAAGTGGAAAGGGCGTTGTCCAGATTAGCAACGATACGATGCGGTGTTACAACAAAGCCAAAGGACTTAGCGATAACTTGGTAACCCAGATATATATAAGTACCAATGGTATTATGTGGGTAGGTACTGAAAATGGAATCAATGCAATTTGGCCCGACGGAAGAATTGAATCGTTCCTTGTGGACTCACGCTTGCAGGACGTTCAATCCATTATTGAAGATTCTAATGGGTTTATTTGGGTAGGAACTTCTACGGGGTTGGTTATGATGAACTCAAACAACGAACCTTCTGTATTTAAGTATTTTAATACCAAGGATGGTTTGGTGAATAATTCATTTTTTCATCATGCTAGT
>JBDKHP010000081.1:0-6983 GCA_039797645.1 Bacteroidota bacterium | reverse complement strand
CACCCGTTTCGATAGGGTGGGACAAATAACTGACACTGCCCATTCGGTACCACAAGCAGCATCGTTTAAGGCAAAACGTAAAGTGTTTATTGCGGGGAGTTCGTGGCCTGCAGACGAAGAACTTATTTCGCAATTTATAAACGAACACCCAAACCAAAATTGGTGCTACATTATTGCGCCCCACGAGATTCATGAATCCCATCTACGGAATATCGAAGATCAGTTTACAACCAGTATTCGGCATATTCGTTTTTCGCAAATAGGAAACGAACCGTTGAGCAAATTCGACGTGCTGATTATTGACAACTTCGGGATGCTTACCAGCTTGTATGCTTATGGCGACATTGGCTATATTGGTGGGGGGTTTGGGAAGAGCATTCACAACACCTTAGAGGCTGCCACATTCTCGATGCCTGTGATTTTTGGTCCTAAGTTTCACAAGTTTCGCGAAGCTAAAGACTTAATAGATTTTGGCGGTGGTTTCACGATTGACAATTATCAGACTTTTGAAAAACTGCTCACTAGCCTGATGGTGAATTCGGCCAAACGACTACAAGCTGGCGAAACTGCGGGTATTTATGTACGCGAAAATCGTGGCGCTGTAGATTTTATTCTAAGCTGTATTGAAAAACAACTGAACAGTTTATTAGCTAAGGTCTGAAAACGATGTTTGTTTGTAACTTTCAGCAATATTTTACGACACTTATTCACTTAATTAATATTCCTCATGTCGAAAAAAAAAATTGCCGTAATCCTTTCAGGCTGTGGTGTGTACGATGGTTCTGAAATTCACGAAGCTACGCTGAGTTTGTTGGCGATTCAGCAAGCTGGTGCGGAATATGAAATTTTTGCACCGAGTATTATTCAACATCAGGTGGTGAATCACCTCACGGGCGAAACGATGGACCAAGAGCGGAATGTGCTGGTGGAATCTGCGCGTATTGCTAGGGGTAAAATTTCGGATTTGGCAACTTTTGATGGAAATAAATTCGATGGAATCTTGTTGCCTGGGGGGTATGGTGCGGCCAAGAATTTGTCGGATTTTGCAGTTAAAGGTGCTGATTGTGATGTGATTCCAGATCTTGTGAATGCTCTGAACCAAATGTATTTGCTTGCAAAACCTATTGGGGCTTTGTGTATTGCGCCTGCGATTGTGGCGCGGGTAATAAAGGGTGCTACGGCAACTATTGGTAATGGTGCAGGGGCTTCGGAAACCTTTAGCAAGATGGGGGCTAAGCACTTTATTACTGACAAACCCGAGATTGTGATAGACAAGGAACATTGTATTGTGAGTGCGCCTTGTTATATGCTGGATGCCAATCTGGTAGATATCGCGGAGAGTGCCCTGGGTGTGGTGAAGGCGATGCTCGATTTTTGTAGGTAATTTCTGGTGTTAGATGGGCGTTGTTGCTCCATGGCCACAGGCCAACTGAAAGTTTTGGCCTTAAGTACCTACGGCGTGGCAAATGGTGCTGCCGCCTCAACTAGCCCGGATCGCGGCAAGTAGCCCACAGCACGCGCGGAGTAGCCGTTCGTGCTGCGGACAAATTGAAAAACTGCGGCGGCCAACTGATGCCGAACCCGTTGCGAGGACTACAGCCAAGAGCCGGCAGCCGCCTTTACAAATATTGTTGGGCTACAGCTCCTTATCTTTATTTTTTTGTTTTTTTTTCGGGTGGTTTATTTCTTGTTATAAGTTTCGGTAACTTTTACCGACGATACGGTGATTTCGCCATAGGCATCGAGTGGTTCGTTTTGGTAGCCCGATTTGATTTCGCTTAGGAATATAGACGATTGTGTGTAGCACCCTACTTTGAAATAGCCTGTGGCGTCCATTGAAGTCCAGGTTCTGGTGTAGGATTTATTCAGGTCTAGGTTGGTGACGGTGCAGGTGATGTCGCCATTTTGTACGCGCACCGATACGTGTAGTCGCTGACCCAAGGTGTAGGGTACTTTGCTTTTAAAATAGTCTTTATTGGCTTCGTTCCAAACGATATACAGACCGTCGGTGGCATGAAATTGTAGTCGAAGTGGCTCGTTTTCAGGGCCATGGATTTGCACCATGCTCAATTCTGGTTTTACGACTGGCAGATGGGTTACGCGAAGATCCGTTTCGAGAGTCTGGAGCTGTTGTACGGACCAGTAATTGTCGCCGCCGCCAACGCGTTGTCGGAGTTCGCAGCGTGGATACTTAGTTCCCGAGGTAGTTGCCCCAGCGCAGTGTCCGCGAAACACGACTTCTTCGTCGCGGAGTTCAAAATAGGGCGGATATGCAAAGTCCTTTAAATCGTTGTCTTTTAGTTCCCAAGGTTCTGTGTTTCTGCTCGTTAAGCTGCTTGCCTTGGAACTGTCGCCGCCTTTTTTATCGACGGGGAGGGTTATTTTCCATTTAATGAGTTCAGGCAAAACGTCGGATGGGTATTTGGCTTCTACGGGTGGAGTTTCTTCAACTGGTGGTTCTACTATCGGGATTTCTGGTTCGGCTGGGGTTTCTATTACAACTGGTACATCAACAGTTTCGCCTGGTGCACCCACGATTCTGGTTTCGAGGATCGAGTTTGATGTATTCATGGAATTGCCCTTACAACTAATGCGCACGTATCGTGCTGAGACTTCGGCAAATGTGTATTCTTCCAACGATTCGCTTAAACCACTGCTTATTCCGGTATAGACTTCGGTAAAAGTATCGGGGTCTGAACCGATGGAAATCGAGAAATTTGCCCTTCTTAATTGTCCAAAATGCCATGCTATACGTACGCCGACCACGGCGGCATTGCGGCCTAGGTCGTAGGTAAGTGTGGCGTTTGTTCCAGAGGCTGTCCACGATGTGGAAAAATCACCGTCAATTGTATTGCTGGCTGGGTCGGTATCGGTGGCCGCAGAAGCAACGCCCGCAATGGTGAGCAATACTGTGGGCTTCGCTTCTGTGTCGATCTCGTTATTGCTTTTTGAGCAAGCTGCAAATGTGACATAAACTGACAAAAACATACATATCAGAGCAGTTCCAGTTTTAGAAAGTTGCGATATAAACACCATTTATATAGTTAGTTATGAATTAAATTATTTGTATTCAGATCATTCCCAGGCTAAAATTTCAGTAAAATCGAACTGTTGAGGTTCGTGTACAAAAGCTTTTGCTTTCTCAAAATCTTTAGGTTTGAGGTAGTGTAAATTCTTGAAGCTGAGTTTGGCCAATTGGGACTCAATATCAACAAGTCGAGGCGGAATTTTACCCTCATCGTTTTGCAAATCGTTCAGAAAAAGAGGGATAATATCGCCATTTGAATTGGCACTCACAATGCAACCCGTGAGGCCCTGCTCGAATACCTGCTTCACGCCATAGCCCAAGAGTGTACAAAGTGTAAGATCGAAACCAATGGGTCTGCAACAACGTAGTTCGTAGCCCAATTCCACAGGCCTACTCCGAATATCCAAGCCAATTTGTTTCAAGCGTTCCTGAAGTAACACATTGAAAATATGCGCCTTACTCACATTTCCCAATTCAGGGTGTCCGTGAGCGTCGTAAGTAAACCGCACACCCGATTTTTTCATTTCCTCATCGCCGAGAATATGAAACACCCCCTCGCTGATAATCGCCACACCATAATCGTATCCATTGAGCCGACGTTTCACCATCGACGAAATAATGAGATCCAAAATTTTCTGGAACGTAGGCTTCGTACGGTTAAACATTTCCGGAATAATAATCATCGGGAAATGACAACTCGTACCAATTCCAAAAGCCAAATGGCCCGCAGTGCGCCCCATCGCCGAGAGCACAAACCAACTACCCGTAGTCCGCGCATCTTCGTAAAGCGTATTTCCAATCCGCACACCTTCGTCTTTGGCCGAATGGAAACCAAAAGTCGGATTCCGATCGGGCAAGGGCAAATCGTTGTCAATAGTTTTTGGCACGTGCACATTGGCAATCGACACATCGTTGGTTTTCAGGAATTTAGAGATTCTATTGGCCGTAGAAGCCGTGTCGTCGCCCCCAATTGTCACCAACAAAACCACTTTATGCTTCACAAAAAAACCCGTCTTAAAATCGCTGTCCTTCGGCTTGAACCTACTCATAATCAATGTAGAACCACCCCGACTAAAAATACGATCAGCATGTTCGAAATCGAACTTAATATACTCAGGGTCAGCGGCAAACAAGCCCTCAAAGCCCCTGTGTACACCCAACACGCGGTATCCGTCGCTCAAAAAAGTTTTGGCCACCGTACTCACCACCGTATTGATACCCGGCGCAGGGCCACCACCACAAATAATAGCAACTGTCTTTTGCATAATTTAGCACATTAAGAAGTAGAACTCGGAATAATCTTAAAAGCATCGAAATACTGATGGCTAATCGATTAAGCCGATAGATAGAAAAAAAAATAAAAATAAGGAGCTGCTACAAAACTTTTCAATTATACGGCGGCTGCCGGCTATCCGCTTGTAGTCCTCGCTTTTTGGGCGAAATCAACTGGCCACGAAAGCACCCGCGCCACGCAATCAGCTTGCTGAAACCGCCGCATTCGCCGCCCCAAAAAGCTGTGGGCTACCGCTACTATCCGGGCTAGACCGAACTGCTGTTTTTCAGTTCCACGCCGTAGGTACGCCATAACAACACTTTACTATGGCCTACGGCCATGTTGCGCATTTATCAGAAGCAAAGCCACGGCCCCCATTCTGTAACGATTCGGCGACAGTAATTTATACAACAGCAACAATACCACAAGCCAAACTGTCGAATAAAATCCTGCCGCCATATCGCCCAAAATTACTTCCTAAATTCCTTGATAAAACCCAAAGCACTTGCCGTAAGCGCACGAATGCCGTCTAAATCGAAGGAACCATCTGCATTTTTCAACATCAATTGCGAACCCATACCCACACAATGCACACCCGCCTCGAACCATTCTTTCAAGTTGTCGCGTTCGGGTTTCACTCCGCCCGTAGGCATAATCATAGTCCAGGGTAAGGGACCCTTAGCCGCTTTCACGAATTCAGGGCCCCCGACCTGCGAACCTGGGAAAATCTTTACAACCTCCGCACCGAGTTCTTCGGCATAAGAGATTTCGGTAAGCGAACCGCAGCCCGGCGACCAAGCCACTTTGCGGCGGTTACATACTTTTGCCATTTCGGCATTAATAAGCGGCGACACGATAAATGCAGCCCCCAGCTGTATGTACAACGAACAAGTGCCAGGCTCAATAATAGACCCCACACCCAACATCATTTCGGGGCAATTTACCGCACTCCATTTGTTGAGTTCGCCAAAAACCTCGTGGGCAAAATCGCCCCGATTTGTGAACTCAAACAGGCGCGCACCACCCTCATAACAAGCCTTAAGTACTTGTTTGCACACTTCAATATCTTTGTGGTAAAACACAGGAATCATACCTGTTTCGCCCATCTTAAGGGCTACCTGAATACGCGTAAATCTGGACATAAATGTTTTTTTGTTAGGGGAATCCCTAAATCAATGTTTTAAGGTTTAATACCTTACAATTTTTTTTAGCCATTTACTGTAAACTGTATTACAGCAAGCAGCTACGATTATTTTACTTTTTAAAAGGCTAATCTGCTTAAGTATCCAAACGATTGGATTCCTCCTCGTCGAGAAAGATTTTTTCGGAAACTATCCACACAAACAAATTGGTGCCAACCCCCAAGCAATACGAATCTAATTTCATCTGTTAAGCTTGTTGTTTTGAATGGTACTGCTTGCTGAGGAGTCAGACAAATCAGCCGTATTCCGAAAAACCTTTCCGACTGGAGAAAAACTAACGAGATACCCTACCTGAAGCGTCGCCGCCCATCAATTTTGTTACTTCGCTGACAGTTACCAAGTTGAAATCGCCACGAATTGTGTGTTTAAGACAAGATGCAGCTACGGCAAAGTTTAATGCTTTCTGATCGTCTTCTGGCCATGTAATTAAACCATAAATAAGCCCACCCATGAATGAGTCGCCACCACCCACACGATCCACAATGTGTGTAATCTGGAAAGTAGGCGATTCGAAAAGGGTTTTACCATCCCATAAAACACCGGCCCAAGAGTTGTGCGATGCAGAGATAGAACCACGAAGGGTTGTAATTACCTTTTTTACGCGTGGGAATTCGGCCATAATTTGGCGTGAAACCGATTCGTAGGCAGCACCTTCTACGTGTCCGCCTGTGATGTTAACGCCTTCGGGCTTAATTCCAAGAACCATTTCGGCATCTTCTTCGTTGCCCAAAACTACATCGCAACCAGCTACCAACTCGGGCATTACTTCGCCTGGGGTTTTGCCGTATTGCCACAAGTTTTTGCGATAATTTAAGTCGGTAGATACAGTGATGCCTTTTGCATTTGCCACAGCAATTGCTTGTTTGAGCACATCGGCTGCCGATTGCGAAATTGCGGGCGTAATACCTGTCCAGTGAAACCAAGTTGCACCTTCAAACACTGCATCCCAATCTATCATACCGAGTTCGATGGTTGCGATAGAAGAGTATGCACGGTCGTACACCACCTTTGAAGCACGGCTTACAGCACCTGCTTCGAGGAAGTAAATACCGACACGCTCGCCACCACGTACAATATTGGTGGTGTTTACGTCGTACGATTTCAGTGTTTTGATGGCAGCTTCACCAATGTCGTTTTTTGGTAAACGCGATACAAAATCGGCTTGAATACCGTAGTTTGCTAATGACACGGCTACGTTAGCTTCGCCACCACCATAAGTAGCCTCGAATTCGCTTGCCTGATGAAATCTCAAAAATCCTGGTGTTGCCAAACGCAACATAATTTCCCCAAATGTGACAACTTTACTCATAACTTCAATTTTCTACTACAATTAGACTTGTGTGGTCTGAGACCTATCTGTTTTATTTGTTTGTTTTAGCCGTAATTACCCACTTGTTTTGGGTTTGTGCTACTGTGTGCGACGGGGCTGTATAAGCTCTGTCGGGTGTTTTGTCGTGTTTCGTTCGTATGGTTTGCCGTG
>JBDKHP010000080.1:0-4145 GCA_039797645.1 Bacteroidota bacterium | reverse complement strand
GCCAATTACCAGGAATTACAATTTGCCAGACACCATGCTCGCCAGTCTCTAGCTCGTAGCTAGAGACGAGGTTGTCGCCACTATCTTCGCGATAGATACGTAGCTCTACTGCGGTTGCTTTTGGGGACCAGACCCGAAAACACGTTTCACTACTGCGAAAGAATACACCTAAATCGCGATTTGTGTAAACGGGATATGTGTCGAATATTTGATTGTGCATACGGTAATTCTTACGAGACTGTTTATTTAGAGGATTCTTGCAGCAATGCGTCGATGGTTTTGCGAACGGTATTGCTATTCCAATCTGCGGCGCCTTCCTTGCGTATAACCAGCTTGCCGTTTTTGTCGATGAGAAAAGTCGCAGGGATACTGCTTGTGTTCATCAATGCAGGAGGCGTATAGATCGCTTTAAAAAGTGGAAGGGTGTATGATTTTTGGGCTAAAAATCCGCCTGAAACAGCAAATTCTTCGTTGCTGACTAGCAAAAAACTCACCTTGTCTTTGTAGTCGTCATAAAGTGCCTGTATGCCTGGCAATTCTGCCACACATGGCGGACACCACGTGGCCCAGAAATTTATAAATATCACTTTGCCTTTGTAGTCGTTGAGATCTACAAAACCGCCAGTAGCGTTCTCTACCTGCCAGAACCAGTCGTTGGGCGAAAGGCTCTCTTGCTCGTCGCTCGCTGCGGCCTTTGGCGAGAATAAAAACAGGCGCTGTAAGGGTGGTAATACCATTTGCCGCGTCTGGGGGACGAGCATCAGGGCCACGAAAATCACAAAAAAAACATCGGACACCAAGTTCCATTTCGATTTCTTTGCGTAGTAATTCTTTATCTTGTCAAACATATTAGCCGAAATTAATGACCGAACAATCCTACAACAACAATGCCTCTTTAACCAGGCGTCAGTGGGATTTATCACACGGCTAAAATACGAGAATAAATTGTGAGCAGAAAATCCAAAGAGGGCTTCATTCAAATTTTTGCTTCTTTTCCATTTCCTTACGTGTCTTCTTAAGGCGTACTTTCATCCGATCTACTATTTTACCAAAGCGTAGGCTTGCGTAAACTTGCACGAAATAAAAAGGGTTTTCGGCCACCGCCAACATATCGAGCCGTTGCGAATAGACATCCGTAATAAGCCCAACTTCTAAGGCCATTATGTAATTGGCTCGTGCGCTATAATCGAAGCTCAAGCCCGTATTTATATGCCCACCGAATACGAAAGTACTCTCGTTAAAACCCTTACCAAAGCTACCTTTGGCCACAATAAAATCGTACGGACGTTGGTATTCGCTATAAAATTTATCGTAATACTCATTCTGATTCTGCGTATTGTAATATTTATAATACACAGGCTTTTGCCAAATTACCGAGGGGCCAAACTCGTAAAACCATCGCAATGATACACCCCCGACATCTACTTTACGGTAAATCTCGCGGGTTTGGCCTATCGAAAAGCGTAAATTTGTAATCACGTTGGTTTTGCCATACGTAAAAACAAAGCCGGATACATACCGACTTTGTTCGGAGGTTTCCTTAGAATGGTTGAGACTCACCATATCTATAGACCATAAATTTTTGAGCGTTGCATTAACCCTTCGTGCCTTTCTGTAATCTAATCCCCAACCAGATGTACCCAGAATACCCGACCATGTGGTTTCGTCGTTGTAATAAACAGTTTCCTGTTCGTCAATTTCGCCTTGAGCATTCATCAGGCTGGGAATAAACATACAAAGGATAAGCATCCCAGTAAGAATTTTTTTGTGCATTTCCGAGTTGTTTATGAGCAATTAATCGTTTAATGCAACGACGTATGCATCTTGTAAGCCGGACAAGGAGGCTTGTTAGAACCACAAGAACTGAGCGTTGTCGCCACAAAGATAACAAAAGCAACCGCTGCCAATACTTTTACGCATTTTTTCATACCTGTTTATTTTCTAGTTATTTTCCTGTTGAAGTGTCAAATATATGCTTAAAATCTCAAACTGTAAATTCTTTGCTGTACATACCTTAGACGTATAAACAGCTTCCACAGTTGCGTATTTCTCTCTCTAAAACGACAAATAGCAATGCAAATTATATACAAAGCACGTACATATCTCATACAAAGCACAAAACCGAACCCACATGAGTAGAAGACCACCAATAAAGATGCCGTTCTTGATAAACGAATAAGGTTTTTTACTTTTGCAACTCACAAAAACAAATACCATGGACGCCATACACTCCCACAAAAGCATACGCAAATACAAAGACACACCCATCAGCGGCCCAATACTCCAGCATATACTCCAAGCCGGAAGCCGTGCCTCTACCACCGGAAATATGCAAGTATATAGCATCGTTGTCACCACAGAAACCAGCCTAAAAGAACAACTCTGGGAGTCGCATTTCAAACAACCTATGGTTAAACAAGCACCCGTAATTCTTACATTCTGTGCAGATTTCAACCGTTTCAATCGCTGGTGCGAACAACGCGACGCCAAACCAGGCTACAACAACTTCCTATCATTCATTACCGCCGCAATCGACGCCCTACTTGCGGCACAAAACGTAGCAATAGCCGCCGAAACCCAAGGTCTGGGCATCTGCTACCTCGGCACAACAACCTATATGGCACAACGCATCATCGACATTCTCAAGCTACCCAAGGGCGTAGTACCCGTTACCACAATCGTACTCGGACACCCCGACGAAACCCCCGAACTCACCGACCGACTACCCCTAGAGGCAATCGTTCACTACGAAACCTACCAAGACTACACCCCTGAAACCATCGACCAACTCTACTCCGAAAAAGAAACCTCCGAATTTTACAAAAAAATAATAGCCGACAGCGGCACCCAAAATCTCGCTGAAGTATTCTCCCAAAAACGCTACACCCAAGCCGACAACGAACACTTCTCGCGCACCTTATTACAAGTACTTGCCGCGCAAGGCTTCATGCAACAATAGCCATTACCCTAACCGATGCACCCTAGCAACAAGGGTGCATCGGTCATCGCTTAGTTTGATGCAGAATTGTAGCATATAAAACCAACTAAACAGCAAAAAATCAACATCCGTATTAGGTTTGTATAAGGCAAATACTTGCACAACAAGCACATTCAACATACATTTGTACAGCAGATTAGTTGAATTACAAACAACAGACAATTCACCACACTAAGAAGCAAACATTACAAATAAGTGTAGCATCTATGCAACGTAACAACCAAACAAAGATGCACCACAAGAAGAACAAGAAACAGTAAAAAAGGGAATATGTCAGCAGAAAAAATGTGTCCCAAAATTGAATCGTGTGCAATATTCAACACACCACTCGGCGGCGATGTAATAATCAAATCGTACCGCAACCAGTTCTGCTACAATGGCCACGGTGGCCAAAACAACTGCAAACGATTTTTGGTAGCAGAATTAGTCGGCAACGCACCGCTGAGCCTACTCCCAAACTCCCGACTATCTGTTGACGATATAATATTCAACATGCGCGTAAATGGAGAAATCTGAAACAACAAAATTGCAGATTTCACTACACAAAAAATATAAGTAAGAGTTTTAGTTTGAGTGAAAAATGGTAGGTTTAAAAGGGGAAGGGATCCGGTTCGCAGTAGCGGCCGGATTCTTTTTTATAAGCAGTTAAAAAAAAATAAGGATAAGGAGCTGTAGCCCAACAATATTTGTAATAGCGGCTACCGGCTCTTAGCAGTAGTCCTCGCAACGGGTACTGTATCACTTGGCTGCTTATGTATTTCAGTCTGAAGCCAGTACCAAAGGCCACCGCATCACATGCTGTGGGCTACTTGCCGCGATCCGGGCTAGTTCGGACGGCAGCACCGTTTGTAATGCCGTAGGTACACGGGGCTGGCACTTTACATTGGCCTACGGCCATGGTGTGTTTTGCTTCGTCACGCAACCAACAGCATCGTAATTACAAACAATTGAACAAATCACCTACCAGTAAAATTAGTAAAATAGTCAAATATCAATCAAAAAGTACAAACACTGAAGAAAAAAGCGGTATTCGCAGCCCATCGAATTTCAAAATATTAGGATACGCATTCGTACCCACTTATAAGAAAGCCGTCAAAGGTAAATATCAGTTGTTTGTATAAGAACACCGAAGGAAAATACTCAAGAC
>JBDKHP010000079.1:0-3836 GCA_039797645.1 Bacteroidota bacterium | reverse complement strand
CTAGAAAGCAAAACCAAACCGACAGAAAAAAAATAAAAATAAGGATTAGGAGCTGTAGCCCAACAATATTTTTTACGGCGGCTACCGGCTCTTGGCTGTAGTCCTCGCAACGGGTACGGCAACAGTTGGCCGCCAAAGTTTTTCAATTCAGCTACGGCTCGAACGGCCACTCCGCGCGTGCTGTGGGCTACTTGCCGCGATCCGGGCTAGTTGTAACGGCAGCTCCATCTGTAATGCCGTAGCTACGCTGGGCAAATCCTTTCTGTTGGCCTGCGGCCATGTGGCGTTCGCTTTGTCTGGAATTGAAACCGCACACAATGCCCAGCCGAATACAACACGCTGCGACCGGGCTGTGTAAATAACAGCAGCAAACAAAGTACCCGATACCATCGTTACCACGATTTGTAAGCCACACCGCAAATCATGCTACCCTGAATTCCACACGTAAATCGGTAAAACGGTGCGAAAATGAATGAATTCCCCCCTCGAATGTTTTTTACAGCTTGCTTTTTTGTTGTTGTAAGTATCAGTTAATAAGCATTTTATTGCTTTATAAAACCCGAACGCTTGTTCTTTGTGTAGCGATATACGTCGGAAATATTAATTTCGTGGCGCTTTTGAGTAGATCATACGGCCTTGCTAAGACTCTAGTATGCTACAACACAAGTGAAACAAACAACAAGAAACATCTATTTATCCGATCTCATATTATGCAGGAACACAGAAAAAGGAGCATTGTAAAAACCCTCACCTATAGAATCACGAGTTCTTTTATTACGATGATAATCACGTATGTAATAACCGGAGCACTTACCTTCGCGCTCTCGATTGGGTTGGCCGACGTGTTTATTAAAGTTATTTGGTACTACTTGCACGAACGTATTTGGGATAAGGTAAAATATGGTAAGGAGTTAGACGAACCAGATTATTCAATCTGATTTTCGGTTGAGACTTCATAAAAGTTTGATTTTGTGGTTTTTGAAAAAAGCATGGCCAGCGGTAAGTAATTCGATTTTTGTGCGTCTGGCCTGCTTTTATATTTCTGGATTTTTGGGTTTTAACGACTTCTACGGAAGCTTCATGGCCTCGGGCCAACTGGCTTGGCTTGCCCCGCGAAATTACGGCGTTACAGATGCTGCTGCCGCTACAACTAGCCCGGATCGCGGCAAGTAGCCCACAGCATGTGTGGAGTGGCCGTTCGTACTGCCGTCAATTTGAAAAAAGGAGGCGGCCAACTGACACCGTACCCGTTGCGAGGACTACAGCCAAGAGCCGGCAGCCGCCGCCTAAAATAATGTTGGGCCTCCGCTCCCAATCATTTTTTTATTTTTTCTTCATCCTAGTTTTGGTCTTTGGCTTTCGGTATTTGGGGCTGAATTGGTATATTTGAGGATCGTTGTTTGGGTGTGGGTCGTAAATTTTGATTTGTGTAGATGTATAGTTTCCATTCTATTAGGGAGTTGCTCAATGCGCTGGTGTTGGGCAGAGATTTGCTGGGCGAGATGTTTAGCAAGCGCAAATCGTTCGACTATCGCTACGAACAGGCAGTGGAATTGGTGGACGAACAAAAGTTGCTGTCGCTTATTGAAAAGGGAATTCTGATTCGGAATGGCAGCTTTTTGGAGATTGAGGATCAGCTACTTTCGTTTTTTGAACAGATTATGGATGTGAATGAAGAGATAAATACTTCGTATATTCACGAACATATTACACAACTTAAAGAAAATATCGATTATTTTTTGACTGAAAATAATGAAGCCAGAAAATTCAAATATCTGAAAAGTATTAAAGCGTCTTTACGAAAAATTGGGTTTATTTGTTTGCGTAATATTGTGGATTTGTACCGAAATATTGACAATGCTTTTAAGACCGAACCAAACTACAAAATTAAAATTAAAAAGCTTGAAAATTACGATCAACGAAGGCTAGACATTAAGATTTTAATTGGGATTTCTGAAAAATTAATTACCGAAGACGAACTTACCTTTTTTGCCCTTGCTAACGACGATGAGTTGAACCGAATTACGACGGAATTGAGACTCAATTTATTGGAATCGCGTCATAATCTGATCGAGATGGAACGACAGATTATCGACTATCTGAATCAGGTGAAGCACCAGACGAAGTTTATAGCGAAACTGAGGCAGGTGAAGTACCTCAAAGATCAGTTTGAGTTGGAGAGCAAGTCGGATTTGGTGTTGGTTTTGGAGCGTCAGAATTTGGTACTCTTTGAGCCTCGGCCACAGTTTTCTCTTAAACTTTCGCTCGATGGCCTTCAGGACGAAGCGGTGTTTGAACTCTTGAAGGGCCTAACTGCCAAACAAAAAGGTTTAATTCCCGCAAAACAACGTCTGGCGGCTGCGATTGATTTGTCGTTTTTTCAGGATACTCAGGAGACTGAAATATTTATTAATTTGGAAGAGATGCGCAATGGTTTTATGGCCTCGGGTAGGAACCTAATGGATTTTGTATTGCAATATAACTACCCGAAACCTGTGTGTTTTGAAGAGATGTTGACGTGTTTCTGTCAGTTAATTTCGCTTTACGAGGCAGATTTTCGGTTTACTGAACAATATGCGGTGTATGAGGATACGGAATTTTCTGTGGTATTTCCCAAATAATTATTTAGATTATAAGTTTTAATGGTTTCACTTAGGTAACGGTTTCATGGCTACGCAAAATTTGAAGAAAGAGGTTTTTGAACAACTTAGTAAGGGCGCTTTTATTTGTTCGAATAGTTCGAAACTGCAAACACAGAAAATATATTCGTATATCGACGAGAATTTTGATGATTTGGCGCAGTATTTTCAAGAAATAAACTTTATTCTTACCTCTGGCGATGAATATTTTCATTTTACGCGCGTTGAGCAAAAAGTGGATATTGCCCGTAAACTTGAACAGGCTTTTAGGTGGATTGATGTGGTCGATTTTTTTAAGTGTTTCGATGTGGCTTTTGGGGCTGGGTTTCGGTTTGTGCCCGCTGAAATTGCGGTGCAATTGAAGGTTAATGCTACCCTAAAAAGCAAACTCCTCGCTCTAAGGGCTTATACTCAGACCGATAATGTAATGACAGGAATCCAGAAACTTATTGATAATTTGACGAAGGATGGATATTTGGAGTTGGAGAATGAAATATCAGATTCGTATAAAGTATTGGCTTCGTTCAGTTATTTGGAAAATCTGATTTTAAGTATTAACCTTTCTGAAGAAGTGCAAGATGAGATACCTCAATAGAATTGTTTTTATTAACAGTGCCGCGATTCCGTATGCCGAAATTTTGCTCGACGGAAATATCCATTTCATTGGTACGCAAGGGGTGGGTAAAAGTACGATTCTAAGGGCTATTTTGTATTTCTACAATGCTGATACGCGGCATTTGGGGATGCCAAAGGGGCCTACGAGCAAAAATTTTACTGAATGGTACCTGGCGTATGCCAATTCGTATATCGTATATGAGGTAGCACGGGAAACTGGCGCGTACTGCGTGCTTGCCTTTAAATCGCAAAATCGGGTGTGTTTTCGTTTTATCGATACCGCATACTTGCCGAAGTATTTCATGAACGACGCGGGCGAGGTGTTTGCCAACTGGGAGCGTATTCGCGAAAGACTCGATGCCGACAGGGTGAATGTGACGGGTATGGTGACGAGCTACGAGGAATACCGGGATATTTTATATGGAAACTTTACGGGAAAAGCTGAGTTTAGAAAGTACGCATTGCTTGAGGCCAAACAGTATAATACCATTTACCGTACAATTCAGAACGTATTCTTAAACACCAAGTTAGATGCGGCTGAAATAAAACAGACGATCATTTCGTCTATGGATGTGGACGATA
>JBDKHP010000078.1:0-2651 GCA_039797645.1 Bacteroidota bacterium | reverse complement strand
GTAGCACCTGCTAAAAGTGGGCCATATACAATATACGAGTGCCCTGTTACCCAACCGACATCGGCCGTACACCAGAAAACATCGCTTTCTTCGCCCTGAAACACGTTGCGGAAGGTATAGTCGGCGTAGAGCATATAGCCAGCCACGGTATGCTGAATGCCCTTGGGTTTGCCCGTAGAACCAGAGGTGTACAGTATAAACAAAGGGTCTTCGGCATCCATTACCTCGGCGGGACATTGGTCGCTCACTTTGGTAATTTCGTGGTGATACCATACATCACGGCCTTCTACCATATTCACCATCCAGCCAGTACGTTCAACCACAATCACTTTGCGGATAGAGTAACAGTTTTCTAAGGCCTCGTCAACAACAGCTTTCGCTGGGATTTGTTTTGCCCCACGAAAAATTCCGTCGGACGTAATTACGGCTACTGCTGTGGCATCGTTAATTCTGTCGGCTAGAGCAGAGGCCGAAAAGCCCGCAAATACCACCGAATGCACTGCTCCAATACGGGCACAAGCCATCACCGCGAAAGCAAGTTCGGGTATCATGGGCATGTAAATGGCTACACGATCACCTTTCTTTACACCATTGTTTTTCAGTACATTGGCAAATTTATTTACCTCCTGATACACTTCGCGGTAGGTAAACCGCACGAAACGCTCTTTGGGGTCGTTGGGTTCCCAAATAATCGCCAGCTTATTCCCTCGGGTTTCGAGGTGTCGGTCTAGCATATTTTCGGTTATATTGAGTTTACCGCCTGTAAACCACTTCACTTGTGCTTGAGAAAAATCGCCTTCGCATACTTTATCCCACTTCTGGCGCCAAGTAAATTGGCTTGCCAAATCGCCCCAAAATTGGTCGGGATTATCCACCGAAAGTTGGTAGGCTTTATCATAATCTTCGCGGGTACGAATACGGTTAGAAACCGTTACAGACTTTTCGAATGCAGCACCTATTTTTCTTCGTTTAAAAGCTGTGCGGATTTCTGACAAAACCGATGGGTCTTCGATTGTTGTAGGCACTTGGTAATGTTCACCGTCGGCTATTTTGCGCATCGTTTTGCGCATGATCTTACCTGAACGCGTTTTTGGCAACCTAGAAACCAACACCATGGTCTTAAAAACAGCCACCGCTCCTATCTGGTTGCGTATCAGAGCCGCAAGTTCGGCTTCAAGATCAGACTCCAAAAGAACAAAACCATCTTTCGCAACTGCCAATGCAATAGGTAGTTGACCCTTCAATTCGTCGTGAATACCAAACACAGCACATTCTGAAATTGCTTTGTGTGAAGCGATAATCTCTTCCATTTCCGAGGTAGAAAGCCTGTGGCCAGCCACATTAATCACGTCGTCGGTACGGCCCGAAATGTACACATAGCCATCTTCGTCAATGTAGCCACCGTCCCCCGTGGTGTAATACCCCGGAAACTGACTCAAATACAGATCTTTAAACGAATCGCCATCGCCCCAAAGTTTCTGCGAAAATCCGGGAGGTAACGGAAGTTTTACCACAACCAAACCTTCTTGATTGGGCAATAATTCACAACCCGTTTCGTCAACAATGCGCACATCGAAACCACAAACTGCCTGTGTTACAGATCCTTCTTTGGTTGGCATTACATCCAAACCAGGCATATTGGAAACCATAGGCCAGCCAGATTCCGTTTGCCACCAATGGTCTATCACTGGTTTCTTAAACAATCCTTTTGCCCAATGGTAAGTAGCCACATCGCAACGTTCGCCAGCCACAAACACATAATTGAGCGACGACATATCGTATTTCCTTGAACCCAAGCCCAAAGGATCGTCCTTCCGAATAGCCCTCAAAGCCGTGGGCGCTGTAAGCAATACGTTCACTTTATACGCTTCGATAATACGCGCAAAAGCTCCAGCATCAGGCGTTTTTACGGGCTTTCCCTCGTAAAGCACTGTCGTACAAGCATGTAACAACGGGCCATACACAATATACGAATGCCCCACAACCCAGCCAACGTCCGATGCAGCCCAAAAAACCTGACCAGGCTTCATATCGAACACATTTGTCATGCTATATTTTAGCGCCACGGCATATCCACCAGTGTCACGCACAATACCCTTCGGTTTGCCCGTAGTGCCCGATGTATAAAGAACGTACAACGGATCCGAGGCATCAACCCACACACAATCCACAGGTTCTGCATTTGTCACCAAGCTGCGGTAATCAAAATCACGACCATCTACCAATGCTGCCTCTACTGGTTTGCGTTGAAGCACCAACACGCTCTTAGGCTTATAAATAGACTCCTGCACAGCTGCATCCAGCAACGGTTTATATTCCAAAATCCTAGTCCCCTCAAACCCTGCCGAAGCCGACACAATGAGCGACGGTTTTGCATCGTTAATACGCAATGCCAATTCGTGCGCCGCAAAACCACCAAACACCACCGAATGGATTGCCCCAATACGCGCACAAGCCAACATGGCAAAAACAGCCTCGGGTACAGCCGGCATATAAATCACAACAGTATCGCCCTGTTTCACCCCCAAACTACGCATGGCACCCGCCAAGCGCGAAACCTCGTCGAGTAATTCAGCAAAACTGTAGCTCTGGGAAGCGTCGGCCATGGGCGAATCGTAAACCAAAGCCGTCTGGTTACCCCTTCCTGTTTT
>JBDKHP010000077.1:0-7105 GCA_039797645.1 Bacteroidota bacterium | reverse complement strand
ATGGGGTGTTTAGCTCGCTGATGACTGTTATTTACTCAATTGTTTAAAACTTACTCCGCGTCATGGCTGAAGAAAAGGACGACTTACTAAGAATAGGCGACAAAGTTTACAGACGTATTAGCCGTGAAGAAAAGGACGAACTACTAAAAGCGAAAAAGATGGGCTCCGTTAAATCGGAAAGTTCAGAAACTTCGGAAGTTGCGACTCCTACAGAACACCCAAGTACAGATATAAAGCGTTGGTATGTTTTGCGTGCAATTGGTGGAAAAGAGAAAAAAGTTAAAGAAAGTATTGAGACAGAAATCGCTAATACTGAACTTAAAGACTTTATTTCACAAGTACTTATTCCAACAGAGAAGGTTGTTCAGCTTCGGGCTGGAAAAAAAATTAATAAGGATCGGAATTATTTCCCAGGCTATATCCTTATTGAAGCTTCTTTAGCAGGTGAAACAGCTCACATTCTTAGAAATATACCCAATGTAATTGGATTTTTAGGGGATGAAAAAGCTGGAGACCCAGTACCGTTGCGGGAAAGTGAAGTGAATAGGATTTTAGGTAAAGTTGATGAACTTGCTGAAAAATCTGAACTGATTGAAAATCCTTTCTTGGTTGGAGATTCAGTGAAGGTAATTGATGGTCCTTTTAACAATTTTACAGGTGTGATCGAAGAGATTAACAATGAAAAGAAAAAGTTGAAAGTGACTGTTAAAATATTTGGTAGAAAGACTCCTGTGGAGTTAAGTTTTACCCAAGTGGAAAAAGAGTAATGAATTTTAAGTCCTGTGTATATACGTTTTATAATGCTTCCAACATTAGAACGCAGGCAATTAAACCTGAAATGTAAGTAAAATGGCGAAAGAAGTTGCTGCATTTGTAAAGTTACAGATCAAAGGGGGGCAGGCAAATCCTTCTCCGCCAGTTGGTCCTGCACTAGGCTCTAAGGGTGTGAACATCATGGAGTTTTGCAAGCAGTTTAATGGTCGGACACAAGATAAAATTGGGAAAATACTTCCAGTTGTTATCACTGTGTTTAAAGATAAGTCTTTTGACTTTGTGATCAAGACTGCTCCAGCTCCAATTCAAATAATGGAGTTAGCGAAGATCAAAGGCGGTTCAGCCGAACCAAACCGAAAAAAGGTAGGTTCAATCACTTGGGATCAAGTGAAGGCTATTGCTGAAGACAAAATGGCCGATTTGAATGCATTTACAATCGAATCGGCTATGAGTATGATAGCGGGAACAGCCAGAAGTATGGGTGTAACCATATCTGGTGAAAACCCATTGGTGAATAACAGTAATTAATTTGTGAAGATGGCAAAGTTGACAAAAAATCAAAAATTAGCTGCCGCAAAAATAGATCCTAGCAAAAGCTATGAGATTATTGATGCAGCCAAGCTCGTCAAAGATGTAACCTTCACCAAATTTGATGCTTCTGTTGATATCGATGTACGCTTAGGTGTTGACCCACGTAAAGCCAATCAAATGGTTCGTGGAGTAGTTACACTACCACATGGTACAGGAAAAGAAGTACGAGTATTAGCTTTGGTGACTCCCGATAAGGAAGAAGAAGCTAAAGCAGCTGGTGCTGATTTTGTAGGTCTTGACGACTATGTTGAAAAGATTAAAGGTGGATGGACAGATGTTGATGTCATTATTACTATGCCAACTGTGATGGCCAAGATTGGTCAGTTAGGTAGAATATTGGGTCCAAGAGGCTTAATGCCAAACCCAAAGAGTGGTACAGTAACAATGGAAGTTGGTGAAGCTGTTAAAGATATCAAACGTGGTAAAATCGACTTTAAAGTTGATAAATTTGGTATCGTACATACCTCAATTGGTAAAGTTTCTTTTGAGCCTAGCCAATTAGTGGAAAATGCGAAAGAATTTCTCCATGTTATTGAGAAACTGAAACCGTCTGCAGCGAAAGGTACTTATATTAAAAGTATTTATCTTTCTAGCACTATGAGTTCCGGTGTACGTGTCGAGCCAAAGTCGGTAGTTAATTAGAAATGAGGTAACAATGAAAAAAGAGTTAAAAGCGCAGATAATTGAGCAGTTAACCTCAACAATCAACGAGGCAGGTCACGTTTATATTACAAACATCGAAAGCTTAAATGCTGAGCAAACAGCAAATTTACGGAGAGAATGTTTCAAACAAAACATTCGCTTAGAAGTTGTTAAAAATACTTTGCTTCGTCAAGCTTTTGATCGTGCAGATCGTGATTTTAGTGAACTGTATCCAATTTTAAAAGGTGCGACGTCAGTTATGTTTTGTAACGAAGCGAGTGTACCAGCGAAGATGATCCAAACAATGCGCAAAAAAAGTGACAAACCAGTCCTTAAAGGCGCTTATGTTGAAGAGGCTGTATTTATTGGCGATGACCAGATTAAAGCTTTGACTACGGTAAAGTCGAAATACGAACTTATCGGGGAAGTTATTGGTCTCTTAGAGTCGCCAGCTAAAAATCTTATCTCTGCATTGCAAAGTGCTGGAGGTACGTTGAGCGGTCTTCTGAAGACACTTTCAGAAAAAGAATAAAGTAAGTAAATAAAACATTTTTTAAAACAGAGGGAAAAATGGCAGATCTTAAAGCATTTGCGGAGCAATTGGTAAACTTGACAGTTAAAGAAGTTAAAGAGTTGGCCGACATTTTAAAAGACGAATATGGTATTGAACCAGCAGCAGCAGCAGTAGCAGCAGCAGCACCAGTAGCAGCTGATGCAGTTGAAGCACCTGTTGAAAAGTCTGAGTTTGATGTTATTTTGAAGGATGCAGGCAGCCAAAAGCTAAAGGTTGTAAAACTTGTTAAAGAGTTAACTGGCCTAGGTTTAAAAGAAGCGAAAGACATCGTTGATGCTGCTCCTAAAGAAATCAAAACAGGTGTATCTAAAGACGAGGCTGAGGCTTTGAAACAACAGCTTGAAGCAGAAGGTGCTGTTGTTGAGCTTAAATAACATAAAAGTTTATTTGCTTTAGTAGGTTTAGACCCGTTTAGGGTCTAAGCCTTTTTGTCATTATACCTAAGTCCAAATTAACTTCTATAAGTCAATGTCAAACAGAATCAGTTTTGCATCTACCAAGAATACACTGGAATATCCCGACTTTTTGGAAGTGCAGTTGAAGTCGTTTAAGGATTTTTTCCAACTCGACACAACCCCGGAGAAAAGAAAAGAGGAGGGTTTATTTAAGGTGTTTACCGAGAATTTCCCCATTTCAGATACTCGAAATAATTTCGAGCTAGAATTTTTAGATTACTTTGTGGATCCACCACGATATTCTATCGATGAGTGCATTGAAAGAGGTTTGACCTATAGTGTTCCACTAAAGGCTAAACTTAAACTTTCTTGTAATGACTCTGAGCATGAGGATTTCGCCACTGTTGTTCAGGATGTATATTTAGGGACAGTACCCTATATGACACCCAAAGGAACATTTGTGGTAAACGGAGCGGAGCGTGTGGTCGTGTCTCAATTGCACCGTTCACCAGGTGTGTTTTTTGGACAGAGTCTGCACTCTAATGGATCAAAACTGTATTCAGCCAGAATTATACCATTTAAAGGATCTTGGATTGAATTTGCGACTGACCTAAACAACGTGATGTACGCATATATTGATCGGAAAAAGAAACTTCCCGTAACTACACTATTGCGTGCAATTGGTTATGAAAGCGACAAGGAGATTTTAGAAATATTTGATTTGGCAGATGAAATTCGCGTTTCTAAAACGGCACTGAAACGTGTTGTAGGCCGCCAATTGGCTGCTCGTGTATTAAAATCATGGGTAGAAGATTTTGTTGATGAAGATACTGGTGAGGTTGTTTCGATTGAAAGAAATGAAGTTATAATCGACCGTGAGGTTGTGCTAGAAGAAGATCATATTGACGAGATAGTAGATAGTGGGTCTAAAACTATTTTGCTCCATAAGGAGGGTCAAAACCAAATTGATTTTGGTATCATTTATAATACTCTCCAAAAAGACCCATGTAATTCTGAAAAAGAAGCAGTAATACATATATACAGACAATTACGTAATTCGGAGCCGCCTGATGAGGCAACAGCTCGTGATGTAATTGATAAATTATTTTTCTCAGATAAACGTTATGATTTAGGCGATGTGGGTCGTTACCGTATTAATAAGAAGTTAAACCTCGATATTGATATGGGTGTTAAAGTATTAACGAAAGAGGATATTATAAATATTATACGGTATTTGATTGAGTTAATCAACTCAAAGACTGATGTCGATGATATTGATCACTTGAGCAATCGCCGTGTGCGAACAGTTGGCGAACAACTCTACAATCAGTTTGGTGTAGGGTTGGCTCGTATGGCTAGAACCATCCGTGAGAGAATGAATGTTCGTGATAATGAGGTGTTTACTCCTGTTGATTTGATAAACTCGAAGACTCTGTCTTCGGTAATCAATTCATTTTTTGGAACAAATCAATTGTCACAATTTATGGATCAGACGAACCCGTTGGGCGAGATGACACATAAACGACGCTTGTCTGCACTAGGCCCTGGAGGGCTTTCTCGAGAGCGTGCAGGTTTTGAGGTACGAGATGTTCACTATACACACTACGGACGACTATGTCCAATTGAGACCCCCGAGGGGCCTAATATCGGACTAATTTCATCCCTTTGTGTATTTGCAAAAATTAACAGTCTTGGATTTATTGAAACTCCTTACCGTAAGGTAACGGATGGTCAAGTTGATTTGACAATAGAAGGCGTTGTATATCTCAGTGCGGAGGAAGAAGAAGGGCGAGTAATTGCCCAAGCCAATGCAATTGTAGGCGAAGACGGACGATTCGTTACACAGCGTATTAAGTCTCGTTTTGATGGAGACTTTCCTGTTTCTGATCCTAGTGAGATTGATATGATGGATGTCGCACCTAACCAAATTGCTTCGATAGCAGCGTCGCTGATTCCATTTTTGGAGCATGATGATGCAAACCGTGCATTGATGGGATCAAACATGATGCGCCAAGCTGTTCCTCTTTTACGTGCTGAAGCTCCCATCGTTGGTACTGGTATTGAACCAATGGTAGCTAGGGATTCTCGCGTGATGATTACAGCTGAAGGCGAGGGTGTGATTGAGTATGTTGATGCCAATGAGATTCGTGTTCGTTACAATAGATCTGAAGATGATAAATTTGTGAGTTTTGATGATGATGTAGTTCGCTATAAGTTGCCAAAATTTAGAAAGACAAACCAAAATACATGCTTAAACCTAACACCAGTTGTAAAACGTGGCGACAAGGTTGAGTTGGGACAATTGCTCACTGAAGGATACGGTACAAACCAAGGTGAATTAGCCTTAGGCAGAAACTTGCAAGTAGCATTTATGCCCTGGAAAGGTTATAACTTTGAGGATGCTATCGTAATTTCCGAACGCGTGGTACGTGAAGATATATTTACTTCTTTGCATATTGATGAATATGTACTCGAAGTGCGCGATACGAAACGTGGAGTTGAAGAATTAACAGCAGATATTCCTAACGTTAGTGAAGAAGCGACAAAGAACCTCGATGAGAATGGTATGATTCGAATTGGAGCTGACGTACAGCCAGGCGATATATTGATTGGTAAGATAACGCCTAAGGGAGAGTCAGATCCTTCACCCGAAGAAAAATTGTTGCGCGCAATTTTTGGGGACAAAGCTGGTGACGTCAAAGACGCTTCACTGAAAGCTTCTCCATCGTTGTCTGGCATTGTAGTTGACAAAAAATTATTTTCTCGTTCGATGAAGGATCGGAAATTAAAATCTGCCGACAAACCAATAATTGCCAAATTAGACAAAGAGTTTGAACTTAAAACAGAAGAATTAAAATCGAGGTTAATCGATAAACTCTTCTTTTTAGTGAATGGTAAAACATCGCAAGGTGTTCGCGATTATTTAAACATTGAGGTTATTGTTAAAGGTGCAAAATTTACCTTGAAGGGGCTTCAAGAACTCGATTATGAGCTGGTTAATCCGAACAAATGGACAACCGACAAGAAAAGAAATGAGCAAATTAAAGACTTGATTCATAATTATATTATAAAGTATAAAGAGCTTGAAGGTGATCATAAGCGTAAAAAATACAATGTAACGATTGGTGATGAATTACCTATTGGTATTATTCAGTTAGCAAAGGTTTACATTGCGAAAAAACGCAAGGTGAAAGTTGGTGATAAAATGGCGGGTCGCCACGGTAACAAGGGTATCGTGGCAAAGATTGTTCGTCTAGAAGATATGCCCTTCCTTGAGGATGGTACACCCGTTGACATCGTACTAAACCCACTAGGTGTACCTTCTCGTATGAACTTGGGTCAAATTTATGAAACAGTTCTTGGTTGGGCAGGTTTAAAATTAGGACTAAAGTTTGCCACCCCAATTTTTGATGGTGCAACACTGGAGCAAATAACAGAATATACAGATCAAGCTAAGGTTCCTCGTTACGGAAAGTCTTATCTAGTTGATGGTGGCACTGGTGAACGTTTTCACCAACCAGCAACTGTGGGTGTGATCTATATGCTCAAGTTAGGGCACATGGTTGATGACAAAATGCACGCTCGATCTATTGGACCATATTCGCTTATCACACAGCAGCCATTGGGTGGTAAGGCTCAGTTTGGGGGACAACGTTTTGGTGAGATGGAGGTTTGGGCACTTGAGGCTTTTGGAGCGGCAAATATCTTACAAGAAATATTGACCGTAAAATCTGATGACGTAGTGGGTAGAGCGAAAGCTTATGAAGCTATTGTTAAAGGAGATCCAATGCCTACACCAGGCATCCCCGAATCGCTCAATGTACTTTTACACGAATTAAGGGGCTTAGGCCTCAGTGTAAACTTGCATTAACACTTTTAGCATGGTTTGCGTTTCAACTTTGTTGATACGCAAACCATGTTTATTTGCTTTTAGAAGTCAACATAAACAAACAACAGAGAGAATATGGCATTTAGAAGGGATAATAAAGTAAAGGCAAACTTTACAAAGATCTCTATTAGTTTGGCCTCGCCTGAAGAGATTCTCGAACGCTCTCATGGAGAGGTTTTGAAACCCGAGACAATAAATTATCGTACTTATAAACCCGAGAGAGATGGCTTGTTTTGCGAG
>JBDKHP010000076.1:0-4062 GCA_039797645.1 Bacteroidota bacterium | reverse complement strand
GCGCGGCTGGTACGTATGTTTTGGTTCAGATTTCGGATAAAAACTGCATGAACAACACTCTAAGTGGCCAGATTAACGCCGTTGTAGGTGCACCGTTGAATGCGCTACAGATCCGTCACGATTGAGCCGTATTGCAAGCTATTACAGCACTACACCTGACATTTCGCTAATTTTTCGTAATTAAGGCTGGTAGTTTGGCCTTTTGTACCATCACTCCATGTTTATTCTGTGTGCAACTTTTAGTAGCGCACTGAATAAACATGGAGTGATGGGCGCTTTTTTGTGTTGGGGCTAAAACGCCACATGGCCGCAGGCCAAAGTAAAGTGCAGGCCCAGCGTACCTACAGCGTGGGATTGGAAAACTGCCGCACGGTCTAGCCCGGATAGTAGCGGTAGCCCACAGCGGTGTGATGTAATCGCCTTTTGTACTGTTGCTTGACTGAAATACAATAGTGCCCAAGTGGTTGCGTTTCCGTGAGCGAGGACTACAAGCGGATAGCCGGCAGCGGGGTAATAGATATTGTTTCGTGGCAGCTCCTTATTTTTATTTTTATTTTTTTTCGGTCGGTTGGCGCACTGTCTTTATAGTTTGCGTTGGGTAATTCTGCTCGCTGCATCTTTGTGCTACATGGCGATAAACTACTACAAACCTACTACGTTTTGTGGAAGGGTTTGCGAATTTGTGAATGAGGGTGCGGCTTGTGGAGCGTCATTTTTTGGTGCGATACCCCAATTGTGAATAGGGCGTGGCGCAACAGCAATGCGTTTTCGGAAAATCAACATCCCAAAGGCGATAATATATGCCACAAACGCAACCGAATAAAATTCTATGAAATTCCATACGAGCACAATTTCTATCGTATGGGGCGGCAAATGCCCAAATTTTTATCCTGTAAAACTGGGCTTTTATCCGAAAATAGATTAAATTTGTAAGGAAGGCACACCCATTCAAACGCCTCATCGCACACACAAATCACAAACCGCCAAACGAACAACTATGAATGTTCAGCAACTCATGAACGACCTGGAGAAAAAACATCCGGGCGAAAAAGAATACCTACAAGCAGTACACGAAGTACTCGAAACCATCGAGCATGTATATAACGACCATCCACAATTCGAGGCCGCAAAAATCATTGAGCGTTTGGTGGAGCCAGACCGAATTCTTACGTTCAAAATTCCGTGGGTTGACGACCATGGAAAGGTACATGTCAATTTGGGATACCGCGTGCAATTTAACAATGCGATTGGCCCTTATAAAGGAGGGCTGCGTTTTCACCCTTCGGTGAACCTTTCGATTCTGAAGTTTTTGGGATTCGAGCAGATTTTCAAGAACAGCCTCACGACCTTGCCCATGGGCGGCGGTAAGGGAGGCTCAGACTTCGACCCGAAAGGCAAATCGGACAGCGAAGTGATGCGTTTCTGCCAAGGTTTTATGCTCGAACTACACCGACTTATTGGCCCTGAAACCGACGTGCCTGCGGGCGATATTGGTGTGGGTGCTCGTGAAATTGGATTTCTATACGGAATGTACAAAAAGTTAAGGGGCGAACACAGCGGTGTCCTTACAGGCAAAGGTCTCAACTGGGGTGGTTCACTGGTTCGGCCAGAAGCTACGGGTTTTGGCAACGTGTATTTTGCCTCGGAAATGTTGGCTACAAAAGGCGAAAGTTTTGCGGGTAAAATCGTAGGCGTTTCGGGTTTTGGCAACGTAGCTTGGGGGGCTGTTTCTAAGGCTACCGAATTGGGCGCCAAAGTAGTTACTATTTCTGGCCCAGATGGTTACATTTACGACCCCGCTGGTATTACTGGCGACAAGATTGACTATATGTTGGAGCTTCGGGCGTCGAACAACGACATTGTTGCGCCGTATGCTGAGGAGTTTCCTGAGGCCACGTTCTACCCCGGCGAAAGACCTTGGGGCGTAAAGATGGACATTGCGCTGCCTTGTGCCACACAAAATGAATTAAATGCCGACAACGCTAAGAGCCTTGTCGATAACGGATGCTTCTGTGTTTCGGAAGGCGCGAATATGCCTTGTACGCCTGAAGCGATACATATTTTTCAGCACCACAAATTGCTTTTTGGCCCTGGCAAAGCAGCCAACGCAGGAGGCGTAGGTACTTCGGGCTTAGAAATGAGTCAGAATGCAATGAAACTCAACTGGTCGCGTGAGGAAGTAGATGGACGCTTACACCACATTATGAAATCCATTCACCAATCGTGTGTGGATCACGGCACAAGCCCCGACGGCTACGTGGATTATGTTAAAGGCGCAAACATCGCAGGATTTCTCAAAGTGGCTTACGCAATGTTAGATCAGGGTATTATCTAAAACAAGCGAGTTTACTGAATTTTTTCATTGAGAGAGTTTATTAAGTTTTGCACCCACTGCCGCTGCTCGTTAGAGTAGCGGCTTTTTTTTTAATGGGTAATGAGGCGAATGCAATGTTGGGCTTTTCTGGCAAGCCGTAGGCTTGGCGACCGGGTCACATGGCCGTAGGCCAACTGGTGCGTTTGCCCAGCGTGACTACGGCGTGGTTTTGAAAAGCTGCCGCACGGTCTAGCCCGGATAGTAGCGGTAGCCCACAGCAATATGACGCAATAGCCTTTTATACAGGGGCTTGATTGAAATACTCAGGCAGCCAAGTGATTCGGTTCCCGTTTGCGAGGACTACAAGCGGATAGCCGGTAGCCGCCGTATAATTGAAAAGTTTGGCTACAGCTTCTAATCTTTATTTTTTTTCGCGCTGGCTAACCATTAATCATTACAATATTACTTATAGCTCTTGCCGTAATTTTTTCTGTCCTGCTACTTGCTGTCGTTTGCGCCCCACAAACCCTTTCAGATAGCCACGGAGGTAGGCCCAACGCGATTGTTCTATCAGCAAAAAAGCTTCGCACAATATCCAAACGGAATAGCGAACGGGCAGTCGGAACCAATTTACAATCGCTTTGCGGTACGATCGGAATCCGAAATAATAGATAGGTAGCCACAGTATGAGAATCCAAAACCCGACAGCTGCAAAGCCTAGTATGGTGATTGTGAGGGCAATACTCGCGTACCGAGCTGTCAGTTCTGCGATATGGGAAAGTGTATTGCGTAGATTGATATGGCTCTCTCCGTCGCCCAATCCGTATCGGTAGGCTTCGCGGGCAAAGGCTTTACGGGTGGTGTGGCGCATCCATTCTACGTGTGGAGCGGTCACAAATTCGTATTTGTAAGCTTTTTTGAGAATCTGACGCCAAAAAATGGTGTCGTCGGCGGCCAAGGTGAGCCATTCTTGGTAGCCTCCTATTTGTTGCCATACGTACTTACGGTAGGCGATAGATCGGGATGAGACCGAAAAATACGTATCCATACGTACGGGGTATCCGTTTTGGAGAATATAATCGGCGCGGGCGCTGTTCGTTGTCTGTGGCGGCGATACGCTAAATGCACCTCCTACCACTTCGGTTGCTGCATCGGCAAAGGGTGTAAGGATAGATTCGAGCCATTGGGGTTGAAACCGACAGCCGAAATCTGTGGATGCAATGATATTCGTTGTCGCATGGGCAATTGCTAGATTTCTGCCTCGGGCTACGCTACAGCCTTTCTCGCGTAGTAGTACGATGGGTATTACAGATTCATCGCGCCATTGCTGAAGTATTTCCCATGTTCCATCGGTAGATCCAGCGTCTGTTATTACGATTTCTGTCGGTTGAAGTGTTTGGGCTTGTAGATCGGCTATTGTTTGGTCGATGCGCAGCGCTTCGTTATATACGGTACTTACTAGGCTGAATTTTTGCATTGGCTTTCTTTATAATGGTTTTGCTCTAACGGGTTTTCAACATCGCTAGTGTTTTTAGGGTCTTTTTTTTATGCTGCGATCAGAACTTTTATTTACTTACAAATAAATGGCCATTTTTTGAACTTGAGTAAACATCTGATAGCCAATTAATTAGAGTCTGTTTTTTTAGTCGATCTCTGCGTTGGATCGAATTTTTTAAATGCTCATTTACAAGTAGTAAACTCCGCTTTAAAAAATCCAATCCGCCTTGACCTCAACTAAAAAAACAGAC
>JBDKHP010000075.1:0-4059 GCA_039797645.1 Bacteroidota bacterium | reverse complement strand
CGTTTGTTGTGGGGTGTAATTGAAAAACTACCATGGCCAAGTGTTGACGTTCCCGTTGCGAGGACTACAGCCAAGAGCCGGTAGCCGCCTTTACAAATATTGTTGGGCTACAGCTCCTTATCCTTTTTTTTGTTATTCTCTTTTTTTTTCGTTCGCTTGGTTTGTCTCGGAAAGTTTGGGTTTATTGAAAATTAGGCTTCCGCTTTTCTACAAAAGCATTTACTCCTTCTATTGCGTCGGTGTGGTCGAAGCATTCGGCAAACAACCAGGCTTCGGCTTCGTAGCCTTCGTTGCTGCCTGCTTCTTCGTGCTGTATGGCGGTGATTGCTTTGCCTACTGCATTGGCAGAACGACTGAGGATTACGGCCAGTATTTCTTCGCATCGGGGTATTAGCGCATCTGCTGGAACGACTTCGTTTACCAAACCAATACGGTTTGCTTCTTGGGCTGAAATGGCGAGTCCGGTAAGTATCAGCTCCATGGCTTTGCCCTTGCCCACCAAGGATACCATTCGCTGGGTGCCTCCGTAACCGGGAATGAGCCCTAGGCCGACTTCTGGCTGGCCAAATTTGGCGGATTCTGCTGCAATGCGTAGGTGGCAGGCCATTGCCAATTCGCATCCTCCGCCGAGAGCTAGGCCATTAATTGCTGCGATTATGGGTTTGCGACTTTGGGCAATTTTGTCGAAGAGGGATTGGCCGCGACGGGAGATGCGAAACGCTTCTTCGGCTTGTAGGCCGGTGAACTCAGCGAGGTCGGCTCCGGCTACAAATGCTTTTTCGCCTGCCCCCCGTATGATAGCCCCCCTGAGAGAATTGTCGGGTAAAAAACTGTCTAAAACGCGGTGTAATTCGTCTAACAATTCGGTGTTGAGGGCATTCAGAACGTGGGGTCTGTTGATAGTGACGTATAATACCTGCTTTGCTTTTGTTACCAAAACATTGGAATTTGTGTTCATATTTTTACTTTTTGGGTTCAAAAATCAAAAAAATCAAACTTATACCTGCAAAATAATGATTTTTGTTGGCTCTTGGGTGTTTTATTAAAATTGTTTGTGTGGAATGCAAAGGGTCGGAGGTTGCTTGGTGGATAGTATTCTGCCTGAAACTTGCATATTATGTACGCATAGTATATTTTTAGGGAATGAATATTAATGAAGGACAAAGAGCATGACAACCGCCGAGATCGTAAGCCAAAAACATGAAAACCTAGGGCTCTTTTTTGAGGGCCACACTACCTTACCGTATTCTTTTCGGGTGCAGCAATTGAAGCTGCTTCGGGCGGCTATAAAAAAGCATGAGGCTGCGCTACTCGATGCCTTTTATACAGACTTGCACAAATCGAAGTTTGAGGCTTATGGCACTGAAATCGGGATTGTGTTGGAGGAAATTAGCGACCATCTGAAAGAGCTTAAAAAGTGGATGTCGCCCCAAAAGGTGTCGGATAATTTGCTAAATTTTAAATCGAGCAACGCAATTATTGCCGAACCTTATGGCCGGATTCTTATTATTACACCGTGGAATTATCCGTTTCAGTTGCTTTTTGCGCCTCTAATTGGTGCAATTTCGGCAGGGAATACCGTTGCGCTGAAATCGTCGCCTTATACGCCCCACGTGAGTGAGGTGATGCGGCAGATTATAAGTGAGACTTTTGCGGAGGATTATATCGCTTATTTTGAAGGGAATAGGGATATGAACGAAGCGTTGCTCCAACAAAAATGGGATCTTATTTTCTTTACCGGGAGTCCGGAATTGGGCAAGGTGGTGATGCAACATGCGGCGGTTCATCTTACGCCTGTAATATTGGAACTTGGGGGTAAAAGCCCGACCATAGTGTGCAAAGATGCCGACATTCGCCTAGCTGCGCGACGCATTGCTTGGGGTAAGTTTCTCAATGCCGGACAGACTTGTTTGGCTCCCGATTATTTGCTGATTCATAAGAGTGTGAAGGCTGCTTTTTTGCAATATTTTACGGAGGCTGTAAAAAAATTCTATGGCAACGACGCGCAATTAAGCCCCGACTATGGTCGCATTGTGAATACCCAAACTGTCGATAAATTGGTGGCGCTGATGGAGAATGCGGAGGTGTATTGTGGTGGAAAATCGGATCGAGAGGATCGGTATATAGAGCCTACCGTGCTGTTGCTGCCGAATGCAGATCATGCGGTGATGTCGGTAGAGATTTTTGGACCAATTCTCCCCGTGCTGGAATTCGATGCCCTTGAAGAAGCCATACGCTTTGTGCGCGCCAGACCCAAACCCTTGGCTTTGTATCTGTTCAGTTCCAATTCTGAAACCTGCGAGCGTTTTATGTCGCACACTTCGTCGGGGGCAATGTGTATCAATGAGGTTATTATGCACATCTCAAACAGTAAATTACCGTTTGGCGGTGTGGGTGAGAGTGGCATGGGGTCGTATCATGGCAAGTTTAGCTTCGAGGCCTTTTCGCATCTCAAGCCAGTGCTGGATAAATCGACCCTACTCGACGTACCTGTTCGCTACCCTCCGTACGAAGGTAAAATGCTGATTGCTAAAGGACTTCTACATTAAGTGTCGCTCTTAGAGCGTAGTGCTACTCGAAAATATTTTGCTCGACCTCTGTACCAAAGCGCACCTACGAAAGAAGCTGTATTGCTTTCGTGGGTGTTTTTGCTTTTGGCTAGTTGTAGGTTTATATTAGTTAATTGCTATGCACGCATTGCTTTTCTGGTCGGAATTTGCTATGTTTGCATAAGATCAAGCAGAATTTCAATATAAAAACCCTACAGTCATGAAAATAATGGTGTGCATGAGTCATGTGCCAGATACGACCTCGAAAATTCGTTTTGTAAACGATAACAAAGATTTTAACGATGCGGATGTGCAATTCATACTCAGTCCGTACGAAGAATTGGCGCTTACCCGCGCCTTGGAACTCAAAGATAAAGTTGGGAATTTGGAAATTGTTGCCGTGAATGTGGGCATTGTGGCTGCTGAAACTTCGTTGCGCAAAGCGCTGGCTATTGGTGCAGACGAGGCGATTCGGGTGGATGCTACGCCGATTGATGCGGCTTTTGTGGCGACGCAATTGGCTGAAGTTGTGCGCAATGGCGGTTTCGATTGTGTGCTTTTGGGCAGAGAGTCGATAGATTATAACGGTGCGCAGGTGGGCGAAATGTTGGCCGAATTGCTAGACTGGCCGTCGGTTTCGAGTGTGTCTGACTTTGATATTGAGGGGAATGTAGCCAAGCTTACTCGCGAGATAGATGGTGGCAAAGAACGCGTATCGTGTACTTTCCCGCTGGTGGCGACGGGGCAAAAAGGGATTGCCAAAGAGCCGCGTATCCCGAGTATGAAGGGTATTATGTTTTCCAGACGTAAGGCTATTGCGGTGGTTACGGCTGTCGATTGCAAAAAGTTTACGGTGGTTTTAAACCACGAATTGCCTCCTGCGAAGGCGAAATGCAAAATAATTCCGGCGGATAAGCCCGAAGAATTGGCGCGTTTGCTGCACGAAGAGGCGAAGGTTATTTAAACAATCAGAAAAAATTTGAGCTATGGCAATTTTAATATATTCGGAAAATGTGGAAGGCATTTTCAAAAAAGCAGTTTTTGAATTGGCAAGTTATGCGTCGGCTTTGGGTCAAAAGCTTGGCTTAGAAGTGTTTGCTGCTACGATTGGCAGCGTGGAAGTCTCGGAATTGGCGAAACTGGGCACGTATGGTGTGTCGCAGGTGTTTACGGTAGAGGATGGGCGTTTGGGCGATTTTAATGCGCAAGCGTATGCGGCTTCGTTGGGTCAGTTGGCAGAGAAAGTGTCGGCACAAATTGTCCTATTTCAGCAGAATTACAACGGTATGGCGGTGGCTCCGAGGGTGGCTGCTCGGTTGGGCGCTGGAATGGTATCGGGAGTAATGGCGCAACCTTCGTCGGTGAATCCGTTTGTGGTGAAACGCAAAGTGTTCTCGGGCAAGGCGTTTGCCAATGTGGAGATTGAATCGGAACGGAAGGTATTGGCCTTGTCGCAAAACTCGTTCGGCCTACACGAAAACCTTATGGATTGTGATCAATCGGCGTTTGT
>JBDKHP010000074.1:0-8217 GCA_039797645.1 Bacteroidota bacterium | reverse complement strand
AACACGATGGTTCTAGGAACGAAGGCCTGACGCAACGCGAGAAGGATATTGTGCGTTGCATTGCTCAGGGGCTTACCAATAAGGAAATTGGTGAAAAACTGTTTATTAGTCCGCATACGGTTATTACCCACCGCAAGAACATCACCAAGAAGCTGGAAATCAAATCGGTTTCGGGGCTGACGGTGTATGCAATAATCAATAATTTGGTTTCGATGGACGAAGTAACTGATTGACGATGGAACAGTTTCTTTATGGGTACTTCCAACACGCAACTTCAAATTTTGGAACACAGGTGCAAGGGGATAGACTTTGGGAAACTATCAGGGTTCAGTATTCCCAAACGCATAGGGTTTACCACAATCTGAATCATATTTACAGCCTCGTAAAAGACTTGGTTCCTGTTTCGAGCTATTTGAAACAGCCAGACGCAATATACTTGGCTGCATTTTTTCATGACATTGTATATTTCCCAAAACTAAAGGACAACGAACTCCAGAGTGCAATTTTTGCCCGTACTGAATTGGAGTACCTATCGGTACCGCGCCAAGTACTCCAGCTTATTGAGTCGGCAATTTGCGCAACTCAGACACATATAGCTGGTTCGGATACTGATATTGCCGTGCTTATTGATGCAGACTTGGCAATTTTGGGCAAAGATGCTGCGATTTATGCTGCCTACGCGCAACAAATCCGCAAGGAATATGCACACATTCCGGAAGTGTATTACAGACAAGGCAGGCGGAAAGTCTTGGAACGGTTCTTAGCCCGAACACAGATTTACAGCACTCCTTTTTTTTATCAGCTCTACGAAACAAGTGCCAGAACTAACATTCTGGAAGAATGTAAAATGCTTTTGTAGGGTATGTTTATCGTTAATTTTACAGCTAATTTTCAATGACAGTACGTCTTTCTGTGGTTTCATACCTCAATACCTTACCCTTTGTGCACGGACTTTTACAGGAGCAGCACAAGCTAGCAGATACACAAATTTCTCTCGATTACCCTGCTGAATGTGCCCGAAAACTCATCGAGGGAGAAGTTGATTTGGGGCTTATTCCTGTGGCTGCAATTCCTGAAATTCCTACGCCCTATATTGTTTCGGAATATTGTATTGGTGCAAAAAAGCATGTCAACTCGGTGCTGTTGGTGAGTCGAGTGCCATTGGCTCAGATTCGTTGTATTTATTTAGACTACCAGTCGCGAAGTTCGGTGGCCTTGTCGCAGATTTTGGCCCGCGAATATTGGCATATTTCACCTATATGGGAAGCTACGACACAGGGTTATGAGAACAGAATCGGAGCAGATGAGGCGGCTGTGGTAATTGGCGATCGGGCTTTCGAGATGCTCCATTTTCCGTATATCTACGACTTGGCCACAGAATGGTACAAGCTCACAAAATGCCCTTTTGTGTTTGCGGCTTGGGTATCGAACAAAGAATTACCTTCGGCTTTTTTACAAAGCTTCAACCGTGCACTTGGGTATGGCCTTGACCATAAAGCAGATGCTATTAGGGACTATTTGTCTGCACACCCAAACTGTCGGGTAAACCTTAGCGATTATCTTACGAACGACATTAGTTACGAGCTGGACGTGGCAAAACGGAAGGGGCTCGACCTATTTCTAGCCAAATTAAACGCTTTGCCCGAACAAAAAAACAGTTCTTGTTGAGTGAAGTAATGTGGTGCGTGTAATGTCGGTCTTTTTAAGACTACTGCTTTCTTGTTGCGGTGGAAATGATGGGTAGATGGTGGCGTAGTTGAGGCGAAAGTCGCGACTTTTAGGCAAGCCGTAGGCTTGGCGAATGGGCAATATGGCCGCAGGCCAACTGGTCTGTTAGCCCAGCCTGACTATGGCTTGCGTTTGGAAAGTGGGGCACGGTCTAGCCCGGATAGTAGCGGTAGCCCACAGCAAGGTGACGCAATAGCCTTTTGTACAGCGGTTGGATTGAAATACGAAAGTGGCCAAGTGGTTTGGTTCCCGTTTGCGAGGACTACAAGCGGATAGCCGGCAGCCGCCCTCTATTTGAAAAGTTTGGCTTCCGCTCCTTATCTTTATTTTTTTTTTCGCTGGCTCACAACTGTATCATGGGAATGATAGCATTATAATGTGAATTTTGAGTTTGAAAATGCAAGAAGAATAACTTCGTGCAACTTATTCGGCAATAATATCGAAGGGGAGCTCAATAATATGCTTTAGTTCTTCGCCACGAGCCTGCATCATTTCGTCCTCGGCGGCACAGTACCATTTTACCTGCACGCTGCGTTTTTGTACGTGAAGATCTTCTAAAGCAATGAGCAGTTTCACGAGTTTACTTGCTGAGGCAGAATTGAAATAATCGAGCTTGAACTCGAACAGCGTGTGATTACTCGGCGATTGTACATAGGCCGTAATCCACTTTTCCAGCGGATCGAAAAAAGCATTGGCATTCTCAGGCAGGGATCGGCCACTAATCAGTAAATATCCACTTTTCGGATCGAAAAGTATGGCTGGTTTATCTTCGGTAGCCTTTATATCTATAGTATCCATAATTTCAGCATTTAACTTGTTTGTTCTATCATATTGAAACCCAAGCCAGAGAGACTACTTATTTCCTCTCCCGCCTCGCGCATCAAATCGTCGTCGTCGTCGAAAGTCCAATTTATAGATACTTCGCTCCGATTCTCTTTAGCTTTAGCAAACAGCATACAAATTTCTAAGATTTTGCGGGCAGATGCTGAATTATAGTATTCTAATTTGATATCGACCGTAGTTTTAGGTGCTGGTTTTGCGGCATAACGCTCCAACCAAGTAATGATGGGCAGAAAAAAAGTTGCGGCATCTTCTGGCAACGAACGGCCACTGATCAAAAAAATATTCTCCTCGCTGTTGAAGCAGACAAGAGGGGTTTCTTGGGTTTGTGAAATATCTAAAATAGTATTCATCTTGTATATATTTGAAAATCGAAACTGAAATCGTTATTCGGTAACAGTTAACGAGAAGAAAGATTTATCGGCATCGCAATCAAACAGTTTGTACGAAAGCTTCGATTTACTAAACCGCGCCAAATCAATTAGCCCCACCCCAGCACCTTTGGTTTTGTCGTGTTTACCAGATCTCAACTTTTTCAGATACAACTGCTTGAGTTCTTCGGGCGTTTTAGAATTCACTAGGTCTATATTCTTTCGTAATTCGTCGATATCTGAATTTGCAATGTAATTGCCTGCTGTAATAAAATACTGTTGGGTATTGTGCCCCATAAAGAAAATACCTTCGTTTTGTCCGTTGGTAGCATACGCATGGTTACTAATATTTTGCAACAACTCTACCAGCAAATGGAAGAGCAGTTTTTGCTCGGTTATCATGGTATGCTGCCATACCAAATTATTTTCGACCATCGTCAGCATCGGCATGATTGCTTCGTGCGAAAATACGCCTTTATTCACCACAAAAATACCCTTCTGTTGTAAATTCTGATGCAATTTCACAAAATTTACGAGCGGTAGTTCCTCCGCAATCCTATCGTCGTTAGCACTGCGAATTCGCGTTTGCAAATAGAAATACGACGTTTCGGCATCTAGCTCCACAAATTCGTACACCAGTTTTTGGCCCGACTTACGTGCCATTTCAATCAGCCCCAAACCAGCACCACCCTTTTCCGAAAGCCCATTCTGGTTCAGCGACTCCATATACAAAGACTTGAGTTCCAGTTTATCCATCGTATTCACCCTATCCAGTTTCTCCCGAAGATCAGGGATGTTTGCATTGGGAATCAAATTCGTGGACATAATATAAAAAACATTTCCCACGTTTCGTACCTGAAAAGATTCCGAATGCTCTCGTTTCTCGCCATTCGCCTTCACAGCATGGCGAATAATATTCTGGAAACTCTCAACCATCAGAAAAGAAACCTTGTTCCGAATCTTACTCACATCCTCCTTTTTTACATAACTCTCCTCTATAAGGCTAATAACCAGACTTGTAATCTTATCACTAAAATTTCCTTGATACGTAAAAAATTGGCTGTCGTGCTTCAAAAGCTCAAACATATCAAATGCAGCTTGAAGGTAAGACTGCGTATTAAAATCTGTCCCGAGGTCACTCACAAGCTTAAAGGTGTTAGGTGGTTTATGCTTTATACTACAACTACTCCCATCAAATATACTAAGATTTTTTATTTAAACCCGCCACAGTTTACAAGCCATAGAATTAAAAAACAATTGTTCCGCTTCAAAGTACATATATTAAAAGAAAAGTTTTTAATTTTCCACTCCGAAAATTCAAACGATTTGATATGATTACCGACTACGCAAATGCAGTAAGCAACATCCGCGAACAACTCCGGAGTTATCTCTCAAAATACAACATTAAGTCCCTGGTAGTAGGCCAGTCTGGCGGCATCGATTCTGCAATTTCAACCGTCTTGGCAAAACCCGTATGCGACGAACTAAAAATTAAACTTATAGGCAGAGCCATTACCATCGTTAGCAACAAGCCCGACGAAATTGAACGCGCTGCAAACATCGGGAAATACTTCACCCACGATTTCAAACACATAGACCTTTCTTCCTCATTTGAAACCGTAGCCCGTATGGCTGCCGAAAACTACGACCAAGCCGACCCCAAAGCACATAGCTTCAAGATTCGCATGGGCAACGTAAAAGCACGTATGCGGATGCTTTACCTCTACGACCTAGCCCAAAGCAGCAGCGGCATGGTACTCTCTACCGACAATTACACCGAACTCCTTCTCGGTTTCTGGACACTCCACGGCGACGTTGGCGACTACGGAATGATACAAAACCTTTGGAAATCAGAAGTTTATGACATGGCCAGATACCTCGCCTCCGAGATGGACGATACCAATGCCGCCGAAGCACTCCTCAGCTGCGTGGACGCAGTGGCCACCGACGGACTCGGAATCACCAACAGCGACCTCGACCAACTCAAAGCAGCAAGCTACGCCGAAGTGGACGAAATCCTGATCGACTACCTACGCTACCCACACAAATACGACGGCGACAACCTACACCCCGTAATAGAACGTCACCTCCAATCCGACTACAAGCGCGAGAATCCCTACAACATCCCCCGCGAATACATCACCGACGAGCCAGCCATCTAAACACCATAGATCCCACACGAGAGCCGTGTCGTAGTGCCAAATCTCAAATACATTCGTACCTTTGTACCCAGTATTTCAGACCAAACCCTACCACACGGCTTTTCAATTATACCCAATATGCTCATAAAAATATACCCCGAAAACCCCAACGAAAAACAAATCCGCGAGGTCGCCCAAATCCTAACCGACGGAGGCATCATTATATACCCCACCGACACCGTTTACGCCATCGGCTGCGACATCAACAACAAACTCGGCGTCGCCATGATAGCCCAATACAAAGGCGTCGATCAGCGAAAAAACAACTTCTCAATCATTTGTGCCGACCTCGCCCAAGCCGCCCAATACACCAAACCCATATCCGGCCCAGTATTCAAACTCATGAAACAAAACCTACCAGGCCCCTTCACTTTTATACTCGAAGCCAACAACCAACTCCCCGCCCACTTCAAATCCAAGCGCAAAACCATCGGAATCCGAATCCCCGACAACCCAATACCCCTCATGTTAGCCCGCGAAATAGGCCGTCCCATCATCACAACCTCAATCCACGACGAAGACAAAATGCTCGAATACAGCACCGACCCCGAACTCATCGACGAACGCTTTGAAGGCTTTGCCGATTGCATAATCGACGGCGGTTACGGCAAGCTGATACCATCCACCATCATCGACTGCACCGAAAACACCATCCGTATCAAACGCCAAGGCCTCGGTAAAATCGAGATATAAAGCCAACCGAAAGTCAAAAAAAATTAAAATAAGTATTAGGAGCGGAGGCTCAACACTATTTTAGGCGGCGGCTGCCGGCTCTTGGCTGTAGTCCTCGCAACGGGTACGGCAACAGTTGGCCGCCGCAGTTTTTCAATTTATCGGCAGCACGAACGGCCACTCCGCGCGTGCTGTGGGCTACTTGCCGCGATCCGGGCTAGACCCATCGGCAGCTTCATCGGTAAGGCCGGAAGTAGGCTGGGCAATACTTTCTTTGGCCTCCGGCCATGCTACGCAAACGCCAACAAACCCCAAACGAAACACAAAAACCAACCCATGGACATCGCAATACAATACCACCAAACACCCATCGGCGAACTCATCATCGGCTCCTACAACAACCAAATCTGCCTATGCGACTGGCGCTACCGAAAAATGCGCCACACCATAGACCAACGCATACAACAACAACTCGGCAGCAGCTACACCGCAAGCCCAAGCAACGCAATACAGCAAACCATCCAGCAGCTCAACGAATACTTTCAGCACCAGCGTCAACAATTCGTACTCCCCCTCCTTTTGGTAGGCAGCCCCTTCCAGCAAAGCGTGTGGCAAGCACTCCAGCAAATACCCTACGGCCACACCGAGAGTTACCTCAATCTCTCCAAACGACTACACAACCCCTTGGCAATTCGCGCCGTAGCCTCAGCAAATGGTGCCAATGCCATCGCCATAATCATACCCTGCCACCGCATCATAGGGCACAACGGCGACCTCGTAGGCTACGCCGGCGGGCTCCCCGCCAAGAAAAAACTACTCACCCTAGAAAACCCACAAGCCCAACAACCCGAACTGAATCTCTTTGGCTAAACACCCACAAATAGCACATAAATAACAACACAAGCACCCACGACAACAGTCAAAAACAAGCAGCAACCATCAACTACACCCTTGCGCACATAGATCTCGCTGAATATCAATCAATTTGACAAAAATAAATCAAAAAAAAATAGAATATCGAATCCAAACAATCGCTATTTCAGTAAATAATTCCAAAATAAAAACACGTCGTAAAACTCAATTCAGCTAGTAATCACGCCGAATTCAGACACCATAGCCCGTGTTCAGCACCTAAAACCGAGGCACAGAGCGTGCAAATACTCAATCCAAAAAAAAACTTCAAGCAAAAATGAAATTTAACTAATCTGATATTCAAATATTTACAATTTTAAAGAAAAAAAAACACAAAAAAACACAGCAAACTATTGTACGGAATAAAAATAACACTACCTTTGCATCGCTTTCTCAGGAGAGATGGGTGAGTGGCTGAAACTAACGGTTTGCTAAACCGTCGAACTGTGCAAACGGTTCCGGGGGTTCGAATCCCCCTCTCTCCGCACAAAGTACATCGGGGCATAGCGCAGCCCGGCTAGCGCATCTGCTTTGGGAGCAGAGGGTCGTAGGTTCGAATCCTGCTGCCCCGACAAGGAAGCCGAAAGGCTAAAAGCTTATTCGTCGGAATAAGTTTAGAATACGCTCGAAAGAGCACAAAAAAGATTACAATCGGGGCATAGCGCAGCCCGGCTAGCGCATCTGCTTTGGGAGCAGAGGGTCGTAGGTTCGAATCCTGCTGCCCCGACAAAGAGACAACACCGCAAGGTTTGTCTCTTTTTTTTTGCCAAAAAAATCAGCACAAGTCATATTTCGTACAAAACCTCGTACCCATCTCCCAAAAATTCACAAATCTGGGTGTAAAGTTCTTTGGTTTGCGTTTCAAATTGAATTTGAATTTCAGGTGTCCACGTAGGCGCGAATTCTTTCGGATCGGACCAATTCAAACGACTATCGAACAAATGCGAGAGATAAACCACTTTTTCTTGAATACGATCGGGGAGTTGTAGCAGTTGTTCTTCTACAATATGGCCATTCAAATCGTAGCACGCTATATCAATTGGCCCAACACCCTATCTTTGATAAGCAGCTTCGTTGTTAGGCCACAGGCAGCTATCGGATGCTATTTAATTGAAATACAAAGGTATCCAGTTGGTTTCGTTCCAGAACGCGTGGACTACAAGCGAATATCCAGCAGCTGCCGAAGTTATTGCCGCGTCTCTGCTACTAATCCTATTGTTATTTTTTTAAATTCTGTTCTAAGAGTCCACTCTAAAAAGCATTTTTTCTTAGAAAAAAATATTCGTGAAAATAACTATCATGTATTCAAGGTATTATACATTATAAAAATTCGTGCATTCGTGGCGAACATACTTTTTAGAGTGGACTCTTAGAAAAAAAAAATTCGTGAAAATAACTACCATGTATTCAAGGTATTATACATTATAAATATTCGTGCATTCGTGGCGAACATACTTTTTAGAGTGGACTCTTTGAAAAAAAATATTCGTGAA
>JBDKHP010000073.1:0-5378 GCA_039797645.1 Bacteroidota bacterium | reverse complement strand
TCAATGAATTATGAGAATACAGGCAAAGTCGCGGGGTGTTGGTGTCTGGAAACGACAATATTGCTTTCGTACTATCTGGTAACTAATAGATTACGTTTGGCGGGTAGTCGTTCGTGTTTTCATTACCTAGGCGTATTCCGAATGTCAATCTGCCTGTTCGTATCACCGAACTTGACACGGAAAAAGTGCGAAGCGAGAGTCCCCCAATCAGTCCACACACCCGAGGAAACATTTCGCCCCCGTTATTCTACTCACGATAATGATTCCCTTTTGCATACCACAAAACCGCACTAACTTGCGAACGTTTTGTTCACAATCCGAGTGTCCGAAATTCAAAGCAAATATACAAATCGAGAGAATATGCAACAGTTTGTAAATAAATACTTTAGTCTTATTTTAGTGATTTCTTGTGGATTGGGCTTCCTCACGCCCGACGCTGGTTCGCTCACCCCTGTGCTGATTCCCATATTATTGGCTACGGTTATTTTCTCTTCATTTTTCCAAATTAGCTTTAGCCGGAATAGTTTCGACAAAGCCTCACTTTTGGCCAGTTTGTATTTCTACCTTACGCGGTATTTGTTGCTTCCCACCGCTGTTTATTTTGCAATACGCCCATTTTCAGAGTTTTATGCAGCCGCATTCTTTCTGATGGTTTTGCTACCCTCGGCGGTATCGTCGCCTACGTTTTCGCTTATTTTCAATGGCAATATCACGATGTCGGTATTTTTGGTGGTGTTCACCAATATTCTCACGCCACTTTGCATCCCCCTTATGTGCCACTATGTGCTTGCGGGCACACAAGAGTTCGATGGCGTTCGTATGTTTCAGTCCTTGTTTTACACTGTGTTTTTGCCCCTTGTGTTGCACCTCCCTTTTCGCAAGTCGCGCAGTTTTAGCAGGCTGGTAGTAAAGCACAACTCGCTGATAACCGTGGTAAGTTTGGCCTTCATTTTCATACTAGCCGTTGCGCGATACAAAACAGATCTTATTTCGCATATTTCCCTCATACCGCAATACATAGGCATCTCGTTTTTGGTGTTTTTCTTTCTGTATTTCGTAGGGTGGTTTATGGGCGGACGTACTACAATTGCCAATAAAATTACATTTTCTATCAGTTCGGGTGCCAACAATATTGGTTTGGGCGTTACCCTGACAATACTCTACTTTTCGGCTGAAGTGAATGTCTATTTCATTACCGCACAGTTTACTTGGACACTTATTCTGGTGATACTTCGCCCATTTTTGCGCAGCATGATAGGCTTTTTTTCGCCCAAAACACCCAGGGCCGTAGTAGGCAGTAAGCCGTAAAATACAATACAGACCTCCAAAATACGTCTGTTTTGGCAAAATTTTGGAACCCTCGCGGCCCGTCAGAATTCCTATATTTGTGGGTTTTTGACTGAAATTGCTGCAAGCGGTAGCATCAAAAAAACAAAAAAACACGATACAACATCCCGCAAAATAGCCGTATCTTTCGGCACAAAACCATGCAACAAAAACAAAACAAAAGCAGATGAAAATAATCATCGCAGGTGCCGGTGAAGTGGGCACCTTTCTCACAAAAATGCTCAGCGACGGCAACCACGACATCGTGGTAATAGACACCAACGAAGAAAAACTCCGCATGATAGAGTCTAACTTCGACGTACTTACGGTGAAAGGTTCCGCCTCGTCGCTCAAAGTTCTCAAAGACGCACAAATTTCCAAAACCGACATATTTATTGCCATCACCGAGCTGGAAGAAATGAACCTCACGGCATCCATTCTGGCCAAACACCTTGGCGCCAAACTCACCGTATCGCGCGTGAACAACCACGAGTACATTGAGGCAGAAAGCCAGCAGTATTTTCACACTTTGGGAATTGACCACCTCATTTACCCCGAAATACTCGGGGCCCGCGAAGTGGTGAGCCTATTGCGCCAGAGTGGCAACGCAAAAATCTACGATTTCTCCGAGGGTAAACTCTCTTTAGTCGTGCTGAAACTTTCTGACGGCGCATCCATCGTAGGCAAAACCCTCAAACAAGCCACCGCCGAAAATCCACGCTACGACTACCGTGCCGTAGCCATAACCCGAGGCGGCAAAACCATAATTCCTACAGGCGACGATATTTTCCTTTCTGGCGACATGGCCTACATCATTTCGACCCCCGAAGGTATGTCCAACCTACTCAACTATACAGGCAAAGAGCAGTTTCAAGTGAACAACATCATGATATTGGGCGGCAGCCGAATTGGTAAAAAAACAGCACAAGAACTCGAAAAATACATCAATATCAAAATGCTTGAGATCGACAGCGAAAAATGCGAAAGCCTCGCCGAAGAACTTACCAAAACGCTCATCCTCAACACCAATGGTCGCGATATAGATGTAATGATAGAAGAAGGCATCGTAAAAATGGACGCTTTTGTAGCCGTTACAGGCAATTCCGAAACCAATATACTATCCTGCATTTACGCCCAAAAACTCGGCGTAAAGAAAACAATTGCCGAGATCGAAAACATGGATTACATCGACCTTGCCGAAAATATGGGCATCCACACCATTATCAACAAGAAGCGCATTGCAGCCTCCCGTATTTTCAGTTTCGCGATGAACTACCAAAAAGTAGATGTTCAGATCGAATTTCTGAACGGTACCGACGCCGAAATTCTCGATTTTATTGTCCACGAAGGCTCCAAAATAACCACACGTCGCCTCAAAAACTTAGACTTTCCCGAGGGCGCAATCATCGGCGGCATTATTCGTGGCAGCAAAGGCTTCATCGCCACGGGCAATATGCGCATCGAACCCGACGACCACGTAATTATGTTCGCCAAGCCACAAGTCGTCGATTTGGCCGCTTCGTTCTTCATTTAAGAAATTCCACGTCCGTAGTACCAATACTGCCGAGCACGCATCGACGCACGAAATTAAAATTTTGAGCGTCAATGCATGCTTGTTATATCCATCTAACCTATTGTATATTATACCAATAAGCTCTTTCAGAAATTGCAAAACAGGCCAAACCCCAAAACCTTCAGAAAGAAAAAGAAAAAAAATAAAGATAAGGAGCTGAAGCCAAACTTTTCAAATATAGGGCTGCTGCCGGCTATCCGCTTGTAGTCCTCGCAAACGGGAAAGGCATCACTTGGCTGCCTATGTATTTCAATCAAACACCTGTACAAAAGGACATTACGTCACCTTGCTGTGGGCTACCGCTACTATCCGGGCTAGACCGCGCCTGCTGTTTTTCAATCCCACGCCGTAAACTCGCGGGGCAAACCAATCAGTTGGCCTTCGGCCATGAAGCCTTATCGTACGCCAAGCCTACGGCTTGCCTAGAAGCCACGCATTTCACCACCACACAACCCAAGAAGAAGTATTCCTAAAGAACCTAAGAGTACGTGCCACCCAAATCCGCTTTATTCTTGAGCCAAATAAAATCACAAACTCCTTCTTTTCAATTACTACTTTGCTACAACAGAGGTAGCTTTTTTTACCAAAACCAGTACAGACAGTATGCTATGAATGAAAAAAAACAGACATTTGCATCTCCAAATATTCTACACAAAAAAACTGTTGTATATTTGTCATCTAACTGCAAAACAGGTAAATTTGCTTAGGCACGAGAATTGCTAATCTATTATCGATAAGATAGGAAAAGCTTACGTTTTATAACTTTCACCCAAGTAAAACAAAAGAAATAAGAAAATATGCACAACAAATACCGCATAGATTATTCCCAAATCGGATTTTTATTTCGCATATTCTGGAGCCTTATTTTTTTAATGTTCGGTCAAAAAATTTCATTTTCACAAACAGAAGCCGCGAATATTGAACAAAAATATAGCTTGGAAACAGATGTTTTAAACCTCAATCCGCAAACTCCCATTGGCTCAACTTCATCGATAGCCACAGGGGTTGAGGAGGACAGTTTTGGTATTCCACTTCCTATATTTGTTGTTACGCGTAAAGAGATTGAACGTTCTGGCGTAAAAAGTATTGCCGAGGCACTGCGGCTTGTGCCGGGTTGTTTTGTGAGCGAGCGTACAAAATCGAATTACGATGTACACCTTACGCATTCTACCTACTTACATACAGGGGCAGAGGATTATGTAAATTTCGAGGGTCGCTCGGCAATCGTTCTCGTAGATGAGATTCCGGTGCTACAACGTATGGATAACGGAATTTGGTTCGAGATGCTTCCCAATATTCAAAGCATTGAGCAAATCGAGGTAATACTTTCGCCCATGAGTGCCATACACGGTCAGGCTTCGGGTGGTGGAATTATTAATATTGTAACCCGCAAACTCTCCTACGAAAAATTCCATATTATTGGCGATTTTAACTCAGATCAAACCTATTCGCGTAGTGCTTCGATATTTGGCGAAAGTGTACTGAGCACTACTTTGAGTGTAAAAGGGAATGTCGACTATGGAATAACCCAAAGAGACTACGACAAAATTTCTTTTTTCGCATTTCAGCGAGAAATCCCGAACGATTCTTTGAAAGTTTATATTCCTGAAATGGCGGCAGCATATCCGGATATGGATTTGGCACAACGTTATGCAAAGTTCAGTTTAAGCTTTAATTACAATCCAAATCGGGATTTTGACATGAAACTACGTGGTGGTTACGTAGAAACATCTGCCCAAAGTAATTTTCAGGATTTGGTGGTGCTTTTTATGATGCAGCGTCAGAGTAAAATGGGGAATGTCGATCTGAAACTCCGTTGGAAAAAATGGCATTTTTATAGTAAGATGAAAACGGGTACCTTGAATTACAGTTATGGATTTAAAGGAACCATGTTGGCCAGTTTAGACTACCAGAACAAAATAGAACGTAGTTTTGAGTTCAAATCGTTGAAACTACGTGCAGGAGGTTTTTACAACTATTCTTCTGTAAATAATCGTATAGACGACAAAAATGCCGTAATAAATGGTATTGATGCTACCGATACTAAATTTCCGAACTATGGTAGTTATTTGCATTTCGATGCAAATCCGAATGAAAAACTACGAATCTTAGGCGCTGTAAGCTATGAGTATTTTCCCGACCTAGAACGAAATATATTTGCCTACAATGTAGGAATCGGTTACAAAATATTACCCCAAACTCTGCTTCGCTTAAGTACTGCTCAGTCTTATTTTTCTCCCAGTTTTGAGCGGTTTACACAATTAGATAAAGCTGACTATACCAAACTTTATAATCTGAGTCTCAAACCTGTTTTGGCCAACCAGTACGAGTTTGGAGTCCGAACTCAGTCTAGCGGTTTGTTTAATATTGACTTGTCTGTGTTCTTCAGGGAAATAAATCAGCTTCAACAGGGCGATTCGTACGATTTGGCCAACGGCTTCAGCAATATAGAACCTGAAATATATAGCACGGGTACTAC
>JBDKHP010000072.1:0-4457 GCA_039797645.1 Bacteroidota bacterium | reverse complement strand
CATTTTGTTAAATTTAAACCTTCTAACTCGTTGCTTGTCAGTCTAAAATGGCTTTATTGCGTGCTGTATCTATTCCTATTTCGCGATTATAGATGCTATAAATGCGACAGTATTCTTTGCTTATTACTAAACCGTAGCCCAACAAACTTTTTTATGTTTTTTTTGCATTCGGGGGAACTAATGTTTTCGTAACCCAAGGTTGTGGTTAAGCTATTTGTAATGAATTACATAAGGCTTTTTTCTGCCCTTGTGTTTCGCCGCAAACATAAGCCGAATCTTTGGCATTGGAAACAAAACCGACTTCGGAGTCTTTTTTTCTTTTGTTATAACGAAGCTTAGGTTTAATTTCGCTAATCCGTTGCTATTTATGCAGTGGGACTACTCAAATTTTGATAAACTGACGCAATGAATAGATTAATTCGCTTTTTTTTCTCGATGTCATTTTCTGGTGCGCTGCTTATGCTTTTTGCAATTGCGGTAGGTGCCGCCACTTTTATCGAGAACGATTTTGGTACGCCAGCCGCACAGGCCGTGGTGTACAAATCTTTGTGGTTCGAAATTATGATGGTGGCCTTGGCTGCCAGTATGACAGGGCGCATATTTATACAGAAATTATATAACGGCAAACAGTGGCCCAATTTCCTGTTTCACTTTTCGTTTGTAGTGATTCTGATTGGCGCGGGAATCACCCGTTTTATTGGGTACGAAACCACAATGCCGATCAATGAAGGCCAAACGACCAACGAAATGCTCTCGGAAGGTACATATTTGCAATATTCACTGCGTGCGGGCACCGATTCTGTAACCGACGATGAAAAACTGTTGTACTCCGAACTCAGTAAGCCCTATTTCAAGAATACTGAAAATATTGATAATAAGAAGGTTGTGGTAAAATACCGCGACTTTATACCTAACGCAGCCGAGACGGTTGTAGAAGACCCAACAGGAGGGCCGGTGCTTTCATTGGTGATTTCCGCTGGCGAAGGACGAGAAAATGCTTTCGTGAAACAAGGCACAAAACGTGTGGCAGGCAGTGGCTTTATTCGTTTCGATGCACCTTTCGATTCTACTGGCGTAAACATCAGTCTGCGAGGCGATTCGCTTGTAATTTACAGCCCCGACAGCATCCAGACGCTGTCTATGGCTACTCAAATTTCCACCAACGTTGCACCAAAAACTTGGCTCGCGTTTGTACCAATGATGCTCTTCCAAACTGGTGGAACATCGATCGTATTGCAGAAATTCTTGCCGCACGGAGGCATCAAATTGGTGGCTGCCGATAAAAAACAAGGCAGTTTCCACGACGCACTCTTGGTCGATCTCACCGTGGGCGATAAAACTACCAGCCTCGAACTTTTTGGTAAAAGTGGCATGAGGGGAATTCCCGTAAGTGGAGAATTTGGCGGTGTACACTATACTTTTGAATACGGGTCTAAGGTGATGAAACTCCCATTTTCTATTCATTTGGTCGATTTCCAACTGGAACGTTACCCCGGTTCGCAAAGTCCATCGTCCTTTGCAAGTGAAGTCGAACTTATTGATCCGCAAGGAAACCCATCTAAATTTCCATACCGCATTTTTATGAACCACGTTCTCGATTATGGCGGCTACCGTTTCTTTCAGGCATCATACCCACCCGACGAAAAGGGCACAATATTGTCGGTAAATCACGATAGGTTTGGAACTTACGTTACCTACTTGGGGTACACTCTGATGAGTTTGGGTATGTTTCTTACCATTTTCAACAAAAACAGTCGTTTCCAAGGGTTGGGTCGCAAAAGCGCAGCCTTGCACAAACGACGCGCCGGAACTTTGGGCGTAATACTACTCATGTTCTTTGGTTCTGCCGCAAATGCACAGAGCGATACCCTCGTCACCACCGCTGTCGATGCTCAAATGGCTGCCAAATTCGGCCAATTGCTCGTGCAAGACAACGGTGGCCGTGTGAAGCCCGTAAATACGGTGGCCAGCGAACTCCTTCGCAAAATTTACCGCCAGACTTCCTACCGCAGCCTCACCGCCGACCAAGTGTTGCTCGACATGATACGTCGTCCGCAACTCTGGCAGAATGAGCTACTTATAAAAGTATCGCACCCCGATTTGCAAGCACTTGTCGGCGCAAAAGACGGCTACGCTAGTTTTGCCAATTTTGTGAACATGCACAGCGAAGAAAACTACATAATTCGCAAGCAAGTAGAAGCCGCCTTTGCCAAACAACCCGCCTACCGCGACAAGCTCGACAAAGACCTCATTGCTGTCGATGAACGCGTGAACATCCTATACATGATGCTTTCGGGGCAAATCCTCCGCATTTTCCCACTCCCGAACGACAGCGCACACACGTGGTACACACCCAATGACGGCGCCGTATTCGAGAAAGACGCCTCACTTTTTGTCAAAAACATCCTCCCGATCTATTTCGAAAGCATCGAACAAGGCGCACAGCAGCACAATTTTGCCGACGCCGACACGATATTCTCTAAAATACAAGCCTTTCAGGCAAAGTTTGGCAAAGACGTATTCCCCTCGGAATCGAAACTCAAAACCGAAATACTGTACAACAAACTCAACATATTCGAGCGCATTTGGATGTACTATTTCCTCTTCGGGTTCCTCCAACTCATCGCAAGTTTTGCCCGTGTACTCAAGCCAACACTCAACATAAAATGGCCAAATCGGATCTTCACCACCGCCATCTTCTTGTTATTTGTCGCGCATATCATCGGTCTGACCATGCGTTGGTACATATCCGGCCACGCCCCTTGGAGCAACGGATACGAATCCATGATTTACATCGGTTTCGCCACCATGCTGTCGGGCTTTCTGTTCGTAAAACGCTCACCCATAGTCGTTGCCGCCACGGCAATACTCACCTCCATGATCCTGATGGTAGCCCACCTAAGCTGGCTAGATCCCGAAATCACGAACCTTGTCCCCGTGTTAAAATCCTACTGGCTCACCATCCACGTAGCCATAATTACAGCCAGTTACGGCTTTTTGGGCTTAGCCGCAATCTTGGCCTTCATCAACCTCTTGCTCTACAATTTCAAGACAGATAAGAACCAATCCAAACTCGAACTCACCATACAAGAACTCACCGTAGTGAACGAAATGACGATGCAAATTGGCCTCTTTATGCTCACCATCGGCACATTTTTGGGTGGCGTTTGGGCCAACGAAAGCTGGGGTCGCTACTGGGGGTGGGATCCTAAAGAAACCTGGGCACTCGCCACCGTGCTTTTCTACGCCTTCGTGTCGCACATGCGACTCATACCCGGCCTACGCGGCGCATTTGCCCTAAACCTCGGCGCATTACTCGCATTTTCGTCGGTACTGATGACGTATTTTGGCGTCAATTACTACCTCGCAGGCCTACACTCCTACGCAAAAGGCGACCCCGTACCCATACCAAGTTTTGTCTATTACGCCCTCATTGTGGTGTTTTCAGTAAGCCTCATGGCCTGGATTACCCAACGAAAATACCGCGCCATCTCAGACGAAGAACGCTAAAACCCAAAGGCTACCACACAGGTAGCCTTTTTTTTGTGTCCCCCAAACCGAATACAACTAGCCGAACGAATAAAAATAAGGATTAGGAGCGGAGGCTCAACACTATTTTAGGCGGCGGTCTCCGGCTCTTGGCTGTAGTCCTCGCAACGGGTACACCGCCACTTGGCTGCCCTTGTATTTCAATTGAATTCCAGCACCAACGGCCACGCCACACATGCTGTGGGCTACTTGCCGCGATCCGGGCTAGACCGATCGGCAGCACCGTCTGTAACGCCGTAGGTTCGCAGGGCCGGCACTTTCAGTTGGCCGATGGCCATGTGGCGTTTTTAGACACCCCCGCATGGCTCGTTACCCATTCAGGGCGCGTACCAAGCCGCACACCAAATAACGCCTTACCCCACAACAAAAAAAATTCTCTACCTTTACGACGCAGCCGAAAACCTCGTTCGCAAGCGTGTGGAAAAGGGGACAGCAGCAGATGTGGAGATTTACATCCGCGATGCGCAGGGTAACATTTTGGCGACCTACGAAATGGTTGGTAAGGAGCTGAAGCTCAGTTCGCAAACCATTTACGGCAGCAAACGATTAGGCTCTTACATTCCGAAAACAGCGGTGGTACAGACTGCCACTCAGGGTACAAAACCCAGCGTATGGAAAACCACCGTAGGCGACCGTAACTACGAACTTACCGAACACCGTGGCAACGTATTGGCGGTAGTTTCGGATCTTAAATTGAGCACCGGTTATGCAAAAGTTAAAGAAGCCCACGACTACTACCCCTTTGGTATGGAAATGGCCGGGCGAGTATTTAAAGGCGACTACAAGTTCGGCTTCCAAGGCCAGTTAGAAGAAGACGACATTTGGGGCGAAGGCACAGCCAGCTTCTTCAAATACCGCCTTTCGGATAATAGGCTTGGGAGGTTTTTTGCGATTGATCCGCTGAGTAA
>JBDKHP010000071.1:0-4783 GCA_039797645.1 Bacteroidota bacterium | reverse complement strand
GTCGATATGGTAGAAGTGCCACTCAAACAATTGGGTGTAGAAGTCACCACACAAAACGGTTACCTCCCCATACAGGTTAAAGGCCCACTCAAAGGAGGCGATTGTTACGTCGATGGTTCTGTAAGTTCGCAATTTCTTACAGGTTTACTCATGGCATTACCTTTGGCAACCAAAGACTCTACGCTCTTTGTTACCGACCTAAAAAGTAAGCCCTATATCGACATGACCCTAGCCCTGCTTGCAGACTTCGGCATTCGCATCACCCACGACGATTACCAGAAATTTAGCATACAAGGCAACCAAAAATACAAAGCACAATCATACCAAATAGAAGGCGACTGGAGCGGTGCAGCGTTCTTATTAGTTGCTGGCGCAATTGCAGGCCAAGTAACTGTCACCAATCTAAGCGCCTACTCAACACAGGCCGACAAAGCCATACTCCAAGCCTTACAAATGGCAGGAGCATACCTGTCTATCGAGGCCAACCAAGTAACAGTTACCCACAAACCCCTAAGTGCCTTTGTGTTCGACGCCACACATTGCCCCGATCTTTTCCCGCCACTCGTAGCACTTGCCGCACACTGCAAAGGCACGAGCGTCATAACTGGGGCAAAACGCCTGCTACACAAAGAGAGCAACCGCGCACTTTCCCTGAGTCAAGAATTCGGCAAAATGGGAATCAAAATAGAAGTATATGGCGACCAGATGCAAATAACAGGCGGCGAGATTCAATCTGCCGACGTCCATTCGCACAACGACCACCGCATTGCAATGGCCTGTGCCACAGCAACCTTATTTGGTTCGGCCACCGTCACAATAGACGCCGCCGAGGCAATCAACAAATCGTACCCAACATTTTTCGACGATCTCGCTACAATAAGTAGCAAGTAACCGAAGAATAGCAAGTAATTAAGTATCAATAAATTTAACCCACAACGATGAACAATTTCGGGCGAATATTTCGCTTATCTATATTCGGAGAATCACACGGAAATGGCGTAGGAGTCGTAATAGACGGTTGTCCACCTGGGCTACTCGTAAACACCGACAACCTACAAGCCCAATTAGACCGACGCAAATCTGGCGCAAAAGGCACCACACCCCGCCGCGAACCCGACGAACCCAAAATCCTAAGTGGCGTATTCAACAATTACACCACAGGCGCACCCATCACCGTACTTTTCGAGAACACCAACACACGCTCCAAAGACTACGACTTCCTCCAGACACCACGCCCCGGACACGCCGATTTTACCGCCATGCACAAATACGGAGGCTACCAAGATTTCCGTGGCGGCGGACACTTCTCCGCACGCATCACCCTCGGCCTCGTTACCGCCGGATACTTTGCCCGGCTCGTGATTCCCAATGTGGACATCCAAGCCCAACTCGTAGAAGCAGGCGGCAGTAAGAATATCGACGAAGCCATAGACCAAGCCCTAAAATCCCACGACTCCATTGGCGGCATCATCGAGTGCCAAGCCACTGGCATCGAAATTGGCCTCGGCGAACCCTATTTCGACTCCCTCGAATCCGTACTTTCGCACGCCATATTCACCATCCCCGCCGTAAAAGGAATCGAATTTGGCTCAGGCTTCGAAGCCGCAAAAATGTACGGAAGCCAGCACAACGACAAAATAACCGACACTTCAGGCACCACATCAACCAACCATGCAGGGGGCATCAATGGCGGCATATCCAACGGCAACCCACTGATATTCAGACTCGCCATAAAACCCACATCGAGCATATCCGTGCCCCAAGAAACCATCAATGTCGTAACAGGCCAAATGGACACCCTCACCGTAAAAGGCCGCCACGACGCCTGTGTCGCCCTACGCGCACCCGTCATTGTCGAAGCCGTTACCGCCATCGTACTCGCAGATTTTCAACTCATTGCCAAAGCCCTGCAAGTAGCAAACCCGAAACAAAACCAATAAGAAAAAATAAAAAAAATAAGGATAAGGAGCTGTAGCCCAACAAAATTTGTAAAGGCGGCTACCGGCTCTTAGCAGTAGTCCTCGCAACGGGTACGACCTCACTTGGTCGCCCCCGTTTTTCAAATTGAAGCCAACACGAACGGCCACGCCACACATGCTGTGGGCTACTTGCCGCGATCCGGGCTAGTTGAGACGGCAGCACCTTCTTAGACGCCGTAAGTACGCCGTGCCGAAACTTTCAGTTGGCCGATGGCCATGAAACCCTTTTCGCCCACAACACACCGACCGATAGCACAAATTACAAAATACAACAGCCTCAGATCATGGAATTTATACACGAAAAAAGCTGGGCCGACGCCCTACAAGCCGAAACCAGCAAATCCTATTTCCAACAACTCAGTAAGTTTATTGAAACCGAGTACAGCAACCAACAGATCTATCCCCCACGGAATCAAGTATTCAGGGCATTTGAGCTATGTCCGCTCTCCCAAGTAAAGGTTGTCATATTGGGGCAAGACCCCTACCACAAGCAAGGCCAAGCCAACGGACTCAGTTTTTCCGTCAATCGGGGCATTCGCATCCCGCCCTCACTCCGCAATATATTCCAAGAAATAGCAGCAGACCTCGCCAATCCTATCGAGCAAGACCCCGATCTCGAACGCTGGGCGCAACAAGGCGTACTGTTGCTCAATGCCACGCTAACCGTACGAGAGCAGCACGCAGGCTCACACCAAAACAAAGGCTGGGAACAATTTACCGACGCTGTAATTTCCGAACTCAACACGCACACAAACAGCATCGTATTTATTCTTTGGGGTGCGTATGCACAAAAAAAAGGCGCTCTCATCAACCGACAAAAGCACCTCGTTTTGGAATCAGTCCACCCATCGCCACTCTCAGCACACAGAGGATTCTTCGGGAACCATCACTTCTCACTTACGAACCAACACCTACAGTCAAGTGGCATCAATCCCATAAACTGGTAAGTGCATCCCGAGAAACTTCTTTGCTCGTATCGGCCACAAAATCGCCGTTCCTATTTTGCTTAAAATTCACACAATACGTTCTTCCATTAATTTCCTGATACTGCGAAATCTCAGTTTTATTTCCTTTAAATACAAATACTTGGCGCGTCATTCTGTCGGCAGAAAGTTTCTCTATCGTCTTATCTGCATTTAATATCAGACGCACTCCATTTTTATAATCGATTACTTGAGTACCATCAGAAAGTTCGGTTGTTTTCACCATCTGGTCTGCCATTGGTGGCACGGTAACATTTTGTAGCACCACGTTCTGAACCACATACGCTACCATATACCCACCCTGGGTCTGAGCGTATCCAATTTGGATAATGCCAAGAAGCATAACACAAATTGTTGCGGAAAATTTTATCAAGCTTTTCATATTCGTAAATTTAAGGTCACAGACCTATTAAACTATATTCGTTATGTTGTGGTCTGTTCTCTTTAGAACAAATCCTACGCCAACAACTGTATTTTTTATTATTTATAGAACATTACCCAAACTTTATTGAAGCCACGCTTTTCAAAATCGTTGCGAGCTGAAATTGCATCCGCCTGATTCGCGAATTGTTTCAGGTAGATATAATAAATTTCGTCCTTCTTATTGAAGGCAACATTGGCTTCTACGCCCAAGTATTTAAACCGATTCACTGCCTTTACGGTGTTATTCCGACCCTTATATGCGTAGAGCACCAAATAATAGCCGGCAAGTAATTTTTCATCTTGCACTTGCCCGTCAAATACTTTTACAATCTGATCTTCAGATAAATCCACAATTTCGTGCACATCGGTTGGCGAAAGCACCTCGATAACTGACTCTTCGCCTTTTTCTTTTAACTCCAAATATTCCAAACGCGAGAGTACGTCCAAATACATTTTATCTTTTGCCTGACTCATTTCGCGGAGTTGCGCAATTTCTTTTTCTTGAATACGTATCTGCGGATTGTCGAAATTCACAATCGGTTTATCTTTTTGTGTAAAATCGGGTAGGTTGTAAGCTAAACCCACCGAGGCCACATAATCAATATCTTGTGGCAAGGGAGCATTCAAATAGATTGCACCCATAAACATACTCATTCTTAAATTGTTCCACTTTGTTCGTAGCGACAAGCCTGCTGAAGCGTCGGTACCAGACCAATCTGTATGGAAAGCCAACCAATCTGTGGCTCTAAACTGCATTGCCCCGAAGGCGATAGAAGCACCTTCGCGTGAGAATCGGCCATGGCCAGCTCCGAGGCTAAACATAAAACGAGACCAGAGCTGATGTTGTGTGGCGTAGTGTAAATCTACGCTCGTTACCCAAAAAAGCGAGGTGAGACTATTTGAAACTGGATTGTTAATCCCGATGGTTTTAAAAGATTCCACACCCATTGCCATCGAAAAGCCATGACCCAAATATTTGTGCACTTTCAAATTGAGTGGTATCATGTCGAATTTTTTGATACTCACTATATTTGCGACAATTTCGACACCAATACCTGTTACGGGATTGCCCGTGCCGAAGCCGATTGCTGCGCCAGCATCTGGTATTCTTTTATTCTGTGCATCTGAAAACAAAGCACCTCCGCCTGCGGTAAATATCATATTTCCCCAAGCTCCGTATCCACTGGGGGAAAGGATCCCCTGAGCCAATATTGTATTGCTCAATAGAAAGAACAATACGAGTCCGACAATACTCTTGGTTTTCATAGTGTTTCTGTTTTTAGGAATAATTCAAATAACGTACCAAGGAAGATTTTAGGTACTGAATTGAGCTTGCCAGTCGCCTATTTATTAAAAAACCTCTTCGATTACAAATTTTGTAATTCCCTAATAGTAAAC
>JBDKHP010000070.1:0-3290 GCA_039797645.1 Bacteroidota bacterium | reverse complement strand
CCGCCAAGGGTAAACTGTCGTATTTGAGTATATTCTCGAAGGTAATGAGTCTTTTCCCCTTTATTTGTGTACCAGGACGGATTATATTGTTTTGCAAATCGTAGGTCGAGGCGACTGATTGTAATGCGTCTTGCGGAGCTTCTGTTATTTTGAGTTTGCGAAGGTTTACGCCATCGTCGGTCGAAATACTAAAACTCTCGGGGTTTAGATCGAGCCCAAAGAAATGTTTTTGTGTTTCTCGTAGCGACGAAGCGGGCGAACTCAATTGCAAAATATGCTTTGGGTGTGCTGGCGAAACGCGCAAGGTTTGCCCCCCGCCCACTGTAATACGCCCCAAGCCAAATCCTAAATGCGCGATTCCATCGGAGGCCTTTTCGTGTCCGATAGGATAAAAATTAATAGAACGCGCCACACCGCTAATTTGTGGAAAAAAGACACCATCGTAAGCCGAACCTGTAACCTCTTGTAGAATAATGGCCATCTTCCCTTCGTCCATTGAATGAGCGGTGGCTTTTACATACGCCTTGCTTGTGTTGAAAAAAGCAGAGGCATAAACGCTTCGTATTGCATCGCAAAGTACACGTAACGTTTGTTCGGGATTTGTGCCGTCGTGGGGAATCATGTAAGTAGAAAAAATTCCTGCAAATGGCTGGTAGTGACTGTCTTCTAATACGCTTGACGAACGTACCGCAATAGGCTTTTTTACCGAAGCCAAAAACGCACGAAGGTCTGCAAAGACCCACTCGGGTAAACTTTGTTTCACAACAACTCGGAGCACTTCTTGATCGTCGGTAAGTTCGCTTAAATGTGCCATAAGCTGATGCTTCTCCATAAACTCATCGTACACCGAAGTGCTGAGTACTACAGTCCGTGGTATCGAGATATTTATGCCTTCAAAACGCGTAGAAAGTTTGTGCTTTTTTATAAATGAGTCAATAAAAGCCAAGCCTCGCCCTTTGCCCCCAAGTGCACCCTCGCCTATACGAGAGAAGGTAACGTACTCATCATAGCGAGCTCTATCGAATTGCGCAATAATGCCACTCGACCGATATTTGCGGTACCTAACAATAGCTTCTGTAAGAAACTGCCGCACTTGAGTTGTCGATTCAAAATCTTCGGCATGTACCGTATAAAACAAATCAGCCAAACCAAACAAAGCCCTTGCTTTAAGCCATTTAGAAAAGTGATTTCGAATAATATGGTATTTTAGGGTATCGTCAGAGACTTCTTGTAAACGCAACTGCAAGCCTTTCAGATCTGCGGCAGTTGTCACAGTTTCTCTTGTTCTCGAATCTTTAAACTCAAAGTCACCAAACGCAAAATATTGATTGATAAAACCGCGTAGTTCAATGGATAAAGTTGGTGAGTTTTTATACAAAAAACCCACCTTAAGTTCCTTTGCACGCGTTTCGTTGTTGAAATTACTCGATTGCAACAATACTGGGAAGTATTTGTCGTCTCTTTTAATCTTCTGCGCCAACCGAAACCCCGCAGCATCGTCTTTCTCGCCACCACGAGGATAACTAATATCCGAAATAACACCCAAGAGGTTTAATTTATGTTCGTCATACAAAGCTTCAGCCTCCTCGTAAGTCCTTGCGAGTAAAATCTTTGGCCTCCCACGCATACGGAGCATACGCTTATGCTCGTTCAAGGCTTCGTGCATAAAAGCCCTGCTTTGCTTGAAAATAAGTCGGTAAATAATGGGAAGGTAAGTAGAATAATAGCGTATGGAATCCTCGACCAGTAAAATGGCCTGCACGCCTATATTCACCACATCGTTTTCCAGGTTCATTCTATCCTCCACTATTTTGATAATGGCCAGAAAAATATTGGAGTCGCCGTTCCAATGAAAAATCAGATCAATCGCACTGAAATCTTCGTCCACAAGGTGCATCGACAGCTCATAAGAATAGTGCGTGAGGGCTACAATCGGCACTTGAGGATGTCCGTTGCGAATCTCGAGCGAAATTTCAAACGAAGCCCTACTACCAGCAGTAAGCCAAACCACAACCAAATCGACACTACCATTTTTAAGTAATCTATGTGCTTTCGCGGCAGTATTGGCATGTACAAAAACTGGTGGATAACGCAAATTGAGCCCCACATATTCGTTAAAGATTATCTCATCGATTCGCCCATCCTCTTCCAGCATATAGAAGTCGTAATTGGAGCAAATAATAAGAACCTTGCCTATACGCTTTTGCATTAGATTGTCAAAAGGCGTTTCAACAAAAACGTGCGATTTAAGATCCGGAAGATTAGACAAAGCCATGGTGATGCGCAATTAAGTTTCAGAAAAAGATCAGTGCAACAGCGGGTATAATATGCGTTGCAAACATGCAGTAAGTTACACAAACTTGGCTTAAATGCCCACGGTCTTTCAAAAAAATAGCAACACAGAAAAACAAACTACTCGTTTCTACAAATCCGAAAACCCTGATCTGGCCCTTTGCCATTGGCTTGGTGGTCGCCTCGGAACGACAGCTCACAGCAAAAATCAGCACCAATCCAACCGCCACCAGTCCAAATTCTGCCCAAGTTTTCCACATCTTCGGTTCGGTGCCAATCCCAGCACCACTCACGCACATTGCCAGAGAGGTCGTAAATACCCAATTCGTTCGGCTTCTTATTTCCAACGAAATGCGTCCGACAATGATTGGACACGAGGGAATTCCAGAGCCATTCGCCCGTTAGAAATTTATCGCCAGAATTTCGCCAATACCAAGCCACCTCATCCAAGTTATTGCTTCCACTGTACGTAAAACTCTCACTCAATTGCCCCCCACTGGCAGCATACTCCCATTCTACCTCGGTAGGTAACCTGTAGCCATTGGCATCGGGAACTACCGACACCACCCACTTCACACTATCCAAAACATTCGTATTATTGGAATCGACCGTCAGCGAATCAATTACATAATAAGGCAGCAAACCTTCCGAATTACTCAGCACATTACAATACAAAACGCAGTCGTACCAACTTACATTCTCTACCGGCAAGCTATCTGCTTTAAAATCAGACGGATTCGTACCCATTACATCCTCCCACTCTTTCTGGCTCACTTCATATTTCCCGATATAAAAATCTGCCAAAGGCGCACATTTTTCAAAATATACAGATTTTGAATGCTTAAAAGCCCCACCTTTTACCAGAACAAGTCTGTCGTTCGTCGTTTGCGCACACCTACTCATAAAAAAAACTACACCGACACACAGCAACACAGATAACATCCTCATAAAACACCCTCCAGAATAAAAAAATCACATAAGCACCGAGAATAACCACA
>JBDKHP010000069.1:0-5267 GCA_039797645.1 Bacteroidota bacterium | reverse complement strand
GCCTTCTATGGTTTTGGCATCTTTTATAGCTTTTTTCTCTTGGTATGCAGCATAATCTTTTAGTTTTTTCTTCATGCTACCCTTCATACTCAGGTCTTTAGAAATCTCCAGGGAGAACATTTCTGTGGTACTAAATGGTTTGTAGTCCATAAGGTTTATCCACTCACCGCCGCGTTTGTTTACGAGAAAACCCTTGTCGTTTAAGCAACGTATGGGTAGCAGATTTACCTCAGAGTTTGGGTCGGTGGCATCTAGCAGATATACCTTTGCATTGAGCTTTACGGCAGCGATAACATAATCAAAGCCCGACAGAGAGGGGTGTGTGGGTGGAATAATGCCGTTGGCTTGCGTACTAAGTACAACAGGGTAAGTCTCAAAACCCAACCCATTGAGTAAGGCAACCAAGCTTAAATTAATATCAGCACAGTTTCCGCCCCCATTTTTGTAGATTTTGCTTAAAGACTCAGAGGTATATTTCGTGTTTTGGCCGTTCCAAACGTATTTATTTTTTGCAAAACCCAAGGTCTTTTGTAATAAAGCTTCGTCCGTTGTACCCGATCGTTTTAGGCTTGCAATTGCATCGTCCATAAATGAACCGGCCTCCATGTTTTTGCCAAAATCGGGATGTTCTAAAAGGTTTGAACAAATATTTTCCCAAGTTGTGCCATAAGTACGCATGGGAGTATTCGGAAAATTGGTGGACTGTAGCTCGAAGTCTATTTTTGATCTGTAATTATCTACCGTGCGCAAAAATCCAGGGTTTTTTAATGCGGGAATATTTCGGGCAATATAATCGCTTGTGGTTTCCTGATATGCAATTGTCTGTTCGCTTTTGTAAGCCTCCTGTCCAATTCCTTCTGCCCTTTGGATATAAGTAAGTTTTATCTCTTTCCGATTGGTTTTTGATTGGGTTTCGAGAGGGAAAAAGCCCAATTGCGTTTTATTGTACGTAAAATATTCAGGAATAACCGTGTGGTATTCGCTGTAAACGACGGGGAAATAATACTGAAATGCCCAAGATCTCAGATTAAAGATAAAATCCGATTGTATGGTGTATTCTACTTCAATAACGGAACCTTCTTTTACATTGGGCATGGCAACTTTCTGGGTTGTCCAGTTGTCGCTGCTACGTTCGCTGAGCATATCGCCGAGGCTTACTTTCGATTTTTCAATTTTGCTCCCCACCAAATTGTAGGTATATGCCTTAAAACTGACAATTTTTTCGGCGTTCTCGCCATCGTGGTAGAGGGGAATTTCAATATTGGCAGCATCTAATCCTTGGTTGGAAAGCACTTTTATGCGGTAATGTCGGTTGAACATGAGCTGGAAACCTTTGGATCCAGAACTGGGGTCGTCAGACCGGACGATTGTGCTTCCATATTCAAAGTCGGAATTTCCGTAATCGAAAATGAAGTACGCATACGCGTTCGAGTCGATTGGACAAGTAGTTTCACTTAAATCCGTGGTTTCTATTTTTCCGAATTTTTTCACTTCCTTCTGGGCGATTGCTGAGATTCCAATTCCTAATAGAACGAAGACAATTGAGAGTTTTTTAGTAAAAATTTTGTACATAATGTTGAATATTTAGATCAAAAAAATACGTATGAAAATTCAGATATGTATTGTTGAAAAATTTCCTATAATTACGAATTAAATAACTTTTTGTACGAAAAAAATCGTCTCACATATATATAATTAAATTTCAGGCTATTTTTACGTGCATTCTGATGAAAAATTTACAGCCAGCGAAAAAAATAAAGATTAGGAGCGGTTGCCATACTTTTCAAATATAGGGCTGCTGCCGGCTATCCGCTTGTAGTCCTCGCAAACTGGAACGATGTCACTTGGTTGCCTTCGTATTTCAGTTCTACCACTGTACAAAAGGCAATTCCGCGCGTTGCTGTGGGCTACCGCTACTATCCGGGCTAGGCCGTGCCCCACTTTCCAAACTCAAGCTGTAAATTCGCGTAGGCCAACTTACCAGTTGGCCTACGGCCATGTGGCTTGTTGGTGTTGTTTACCTGCTTATTTCATCCCTAAAATGCAAGATTTTGTTGTTGTTCTTTCTTCAGGGCTTGAAGTATGTGTTGGGAAATCCAAGCTCCAGTTTCTAGGTCGAATAATCCAATTATTGGTTAAATTTAAAAAACATTTACAAGTGTACAAATGTGAGTTTATGCAATGCAGTTTCAGGCTTGTATATGTCGGTTTTCGCTGCATTTAGGCAAGCCGTAGGCTTGGCGTTCGCCAGCGCAACATGGCCATCGGCCAACAGAAAGTATAGCCCAGCTCAACTACGGCTTGCGTTTGGAAAGTGGGGTACGGTCTAGCCCGGATAGTAGCGGTAGCCCACAGCAACGCGCGGAATTGCCTTTTGTACAGTGGTAGGACTGAAATACGAAGGCAACCAAGTGACATCGTTCCCGTTTGCGAGGACTACAAGCGGATAGCCGGCAGCAGCCCTATATTTGAAAAGTATGGCAACCGCTCCTAATAATTTTTATTTTCGCTGGCTATTAATTTTATCAGGAAAGTTAAAGCGGGGCGTGTGAAATTTGAAGAAAAATGCAATATTATTATTTTCGGCCCTCGTATCTTGTTTTGTCTTAGGTTTGGTGGTGTAATTGGCTTGATAAAAATTTGTATTTTTGAAACTGCAAATCACTAGATAATTATGAAGATAAAGTTTCCGGATACGCTCACTATCGTGTTTTCGATATTGGTGCTTTTTGCCATGGGTACGTGGCTTGTGCCTGCGGGCCAGTATGATAGAGGTTGGGATTATCGCTTGGGTAGTGCAACCCAGGCGTTGTTGCAACAAGACAGTGTGTTGGCGAAATATTCAGTTGTTTTTGGGCAAGCGGCTTCGCGTCATTTTGGGAGCGAGCGGGAACTCGATGCGTATTTTGGCTCGAAATTGGGCAAGGATTGGCCTGCGGTTAAGCCTCGTTTGGAGCCGATTTTGAGAGGCCGGGAGCTTGTGGTGCCGGGTACTTACCATCGGGTTGCGGCAGAGCCTCAGTCGGTTGCGGCTTTGCTGATGGCGCCTATTCGGGGTTTTGAGAAGGCGGCTGCGATTATTGCGTTTGTGTTTTTGGTGGGTGGCGCTTTTGGCGTACTTACACGAACTGGGGCTATTGAATTGGGCTTGGAGCGGCTCATTGTGTTGGGGGCGCATCATCCTCGGTTTCAGGGCTTGCTCATACCTTTGCTGATGGTTTTGTTCTCGCTGGCAGGGGCTACGTTCGGGATGAGCGAGGAGGTGTTGGTGTTTATTCTCATTACAATACCAATGGCTAAGGCCTTGGGTTACGATACTTTTGTGGGGGTGAGTATTCCGTTTTTGGGGGCTGGGGCTGGTTTTGCGGGGGCGTTTAGCAATCCGTTTACGGTGGGTATTGCCCAAGGAATTGCGAATATTCCGATTTTTAGCGGCTGGCAGTATAGGCTGTTTGTGTGGTGTGTGTTTACTGTGGTTACGATAACTTATGTGATGTGGTATGCGCGTAAAACTCAGATTGCGCGTGCCGTTGTGGATGTTTTGCCCGAAGGTTTGGGACAAAAATTCGGGTTTTCTCACAGACTTACTTTGGTGGCGTTGGCTATGTCGCTTGTGCTACTGGTGCTTGGGGTGAGTTTGTGGGACTGGTATATTCAGGAAATTGCGGGTTTATTTGTGGGGCTTGGTTTGGTGTCTGCTTTGTTGTGTCGGTTGCCAAGTGCGCAAACTTCGGCTGCTTTTCTGAAGGGTGCGGCGGATATGATTATGGCGGCGGTTGTGATTGCGTTTACCAACGGAATGTTGGTTTTGGTGACAGATGGGAAGATTATCGACACGCTACTTTATGCGATGGCGCAGGGGTTGGAGGGGGTTTCGCCGATGGTTTCTGCCCAGCTTATGTTTGTGTTTCAGGGAGTTTTGAACTTCTTTATGCCATCGGGCTCGGGGCAAGCTGCCCTTACGATGCCTATTATGGCGCCACTTTCGGATCTGATACAGGTGTCGCGACAGACTGCCGTGCTGGCTTTTCAGTTGGGCGATGGCTTGTTTAATATGATAATCCCGACCAGCGGTGTTACGATGGGGGTGCTTGCCATTGCGGGCATTCCGTTTGAGAAGTGGTTTCGGTGGATGTTGCCTTTGAGTATTGCTTATTTTGTGCTTGCCTTGCTGTTGCTTGTACCACCGACTTTGGGGTGGGTGCATTTTTAATTTTCTGTGTTTGTTAAACCTAATCTCTTGATATTATGACTCTTAGAAACGAAATTACGGGTGCTAAAACCAAATTGTATATGATTATTTCGACATCGGTTGCGGTTTTTTCTCTGGCCTTGTCGTTTGTGCCACAATTTATTGATACCCCTGCTTGGTTTACTTTGTCCTTGGCGGGGATTGCTGCTTTTGTGTTGTGTGTGATCTTGTTGGCAAACCACCATTATATTATGGTGGACGACAGCCAAGGACGTATTCGGATTCGCTACTACACTATTCTAAAGCTGTTTCGGAAGTTTAATGCGATTGAAATTCCGCATGGTTCGCTCGTGAGTTTTGAGATTCGGCGCACGCATTTGGGCTTGCGACGTATGCTCTATTTGAAACAAAAAGTGAATGGGCAGTTTGGGATGTTTCCACCTATCAACATTGGTGCGTTGTCGGCCAACGAACTCGAAAAGTTGAAATCTTTGCTTTCTGTATATGTTTCGTAGCACGTACTCTTATTGTTGAAGGCAGGTCTGTGGTTAATTTTGTACTTTATTTGTTTGTGGCCTTATTTATAGGGGGTGTTTATTTCGTGTTTGTAATCGCAAAATGATATTGGATTGTTTTATCGCTAAAAACTCTAATTATGGCATTAATTTCATGGACACCCAACCTGAGTGTGGGTATTGACTCTATCGACGAACAGCATCTGGTGTTGATTGATATGTTGAACGATTTTTACGAACACCTGCAAAAAAGGTCTAATACCGAGAGCATCGGTAAGTTGATAGACGGAATGAAAGAATATACCTTTATGCACTTCGACATGGAAGAAGCGCTGATGGAAAAATTTGGCTATCCTGACTTTGCTACGCATAAGAAAGAGCACGAATTGTTTGTAGAAAAGGTTGTGGGACTTGAACAGAAATTCCGAAAGGGGCAATTGGTTTTGTCGTTCGAGATTACGAATTTTTTGAAAAATTGGCTTAAAGATCATATTCTGATTCTTGACAAAAAATATACTGATTTTTTCATTGCCAAAGGGGTAAAATAGCCAAATTCAATT
>JBDKHP010000068.1:0-3289 GCA_039797645.1 Bacteroidota bacterium | reverse complement strand
TTTTCGGGCAAGTTGAGACGAAATTCGATTTGGGCAGCGACGACTTCTTCGCTAAAGTGTGCGGCAATATTGCGTACGAAATTCCCTACTTCGTGTTGTGCTGGTTTTATCCGAAGTTTGTCAAACTGTAGTTTTCTGAAATCCATCAACTCATCAATAAGTCTGCCCATTCGGCTGGTGTTTTTGTAAATCACCTTTAGTTTTTCGCGTACAGCTGTGGGCAGTTCTTTAATATGGTGCTTTAAGATGTCGTCGAGCGGACTCACAATGAGTGTAAGAGGCGTACGGAATTCATGCGAAATATTCGTAAAAAACTGCAATTTCTGAAGGGAAAGCTGCTCTTCTTGGCTGCTTTTAAGTCGTTCTAGCTTTATTTGTTGTTTTTCGGAAACTCGTATCTGATTAATCCACAGCAACAAACTTACGAACGACCCCAAAAATAGTACGTAAAATATATAGGCCCAAATGCTCCGCCACCAAGGTGGAAGGATAATGAGATCAATGCTTGTTGGGCTTTCGTTCCAGAGCCCATCGTTGTTGGAAGCCTTCACCCGAAATACATAGTGTCCTTCTTTCAGGTTGGTATAGGTAACACTTCGGCGCGTGCCAATATAGTTCCAATTCGTATCGAATCCCTCAAGCATATATGCATAATTATTCTTCGGGGTCGATACGTAATTGAGTGCCGCAAACTCGAAACTAAACACAGATTTCTCATACGGCAGTACTATTTGCTTGGCAATACTGATGTGAGACTCCAAAATTGTTGTATCTCGCTCTAAATCAATTTGTTTATTGAAAATATTGAAACTCGTAAGCATTACCGATGGCACGATCTTATTCTCTATAATACTATCCGGGTGGAAGTAGTTATAACCGTTAATCCCCCCAAAGTACATATAACCTTGCGTATCTTTATAGGCCGAACGACGCACAAATTCATTGTCTTGTAAGCCATCGTTTGCATCGAAATTCCTAAATCTAGGGCGCTTGGGTAAGCGAATTGCATTTTCGAATTTCGACAAACCTTTGTTAGTCCCTAGCCACAAATTACCATGCCCATCTTCTAAAATAGAATTGATTGTATTGTTGGGCAAACCGTCCTGTTCGGAATAGAGGCTAAACGATGCGGTACTTCGTACAAAATAATTTAGTCCAGAATTCGTACCAAACCACATAGTACCCCGCGTATCTTCAAAAACAACATTAGCCCCATTGCCAGAAACTGTCTTATTTCGGGCAGTTTGGTCATAAAAATTTGTAAACTTTCCCGTCTTTTTGTTAAAATACGAAACCCCTGAAGTTGTAGCAATCCAGATTTCACCTCGGCTATTCTCATAAATTTGCTGAGTCCAGTCAGAACCCAAAGAATTCGGATCGTTCGGGTCGTGGTGATAATTCACAAAACTATCTGTATTCCAATCGTACCGACAAATACCCTTACCCATCGGCGTACACCAGAAGTCTCCGTCTTTATCTATCATGCACGAAAATACCTCATCAGCCAAAACACTACCTGGTTTGTCGTTGGCCAAATAATGCGTAAACCTCTTCGTTTTGAGATCCAGCCGATTCACGCCCCCTGCCCAAGTACTCATCCAGATATAGCCTTTGGGGTCTTTTACCATGCACCACACCGCATTTTTACTCAAAGAGAACGGGTTTTGCGGCTCGTGTACATAGTTCGTAAACACCGACTTATCCCGATCAAAACAAGAAGCTCCCCCCTCTGTACCCACCCAAAAGTCCTTACCATCTGCAAGAAAAGCATTTACGTAATTATGAATCAGACTATTTGTAACATTCGGTATATGATGCACAAGCTTAAACTTTCGCCCATCGCCCCGTACAAAATCGACACCCCCGCCATACGTACCCAGCCACAAATCGCCACGTTTGTCGCACAAAATATGGTGTATCGAGTTCGAACTCACGCTATATTCATCCCCTGGCACATTCAGATAATGGTCAAAAGCAATCTTGCCCGACAAAATGCGCGTTCTAGGCAAAATATTCAGTCCGCCATTTTCACTACCGAACCAAATATTGTAATTCTTATCCATTTCCATTGAAATTATCGCCCCCGAACTCAAACTTTTCGGATCGGAATCTCGGTGAATAAACTGCGTAAAAACACCAGCAGCATCCACCTGAAAAACCCCATTTGTACGTGTTCCAAACCACAAATCGCCACGAAAATCGACTACACCATCTCGCACATCAAAACCAGCCAAAAAACGAGTTGACTTATTATTGTTGTTACGCATATCAAACATATAGAGGCCATTCATACCACAAATCCAAATCCGGTCTTTCTTATCAATCAGTAAGTTCGTTGCTTGTGTCCATGTAATCTCCAGACTCAGCTTGTTCGACAAATCTAGGTTTATAGCCCCCGTTTTAAGGTCGAAAATATAAATCCCAGACCCCGTTCCAAGCCACAGAAAATCGCCATATTGCAAAATGGAGAATACACCATTATTGCCCGGAACTGCATAATTCACGAACCGATCTTTAGCCCGATCAAACCGCGAAACACCCCCCATAGAGCCAACCCACAAATTACCATCCCGATCCGTCAGAAGCGACAAAATATAATTATTCGGCAGCGAAAACGCATCCTCCGGCCGATGTTTGTACACCTTAAAAGAATACCCGTTAAACATATTAAGCCCATCGCCCGTACCCAGCCACACAAAACCATACGAATCCTGCACCATACTCGTTACCCAACTCTGCGAAAGCCCCTTCGACACACTCAACTGCTCAAACCTAAACGCAGCATCCTGAGCCACAGTACGCCCCACAAACAGTACCAAGCTTACACACGCAACCACCAACACACGCCTCAAAAACAATTTAGACCAACCAAAACCACCCATCCAAACGAATTTTAGAAAAACAGAATAAAAGTAAAAAACACTCTCGCAATCGAGCCTGCGAAGTAAAAGTAACTTTATAGCCGAAAATAACCAACTAAGCTTTGTGCAAATACACAAAGCCACCTAACTTTGCCCCACCAAACCCAATTCCATGAAACAAATAATAAATTACGAACTCTTATCAGTAGCAGGTTACAGCCTCCAGATAGGCCGCTTGCTCGTAATCGCCTGCATTGTACTCATCAGCAAACTCATTCAATACCTAATGCGCAAGGGCCTCAATCGCCTAAGCGACAAAGGCCGGCTCGACGCCAACAAAGTACACTCCATCTATATGCTCATGAGTTACTTCCTCTGGACAATCTCCACCCTGATGACCCTCGACTACATCGGCATACGCCTCTCCT
>JBDKHP010000067.1:0-3623 GCA_039797645.1 Bacteroidota bacterium | reverse complement strand
AAAAGCCTACTCACCGAAGGTAAACTAAAAAAAGACATCACCATCGCCATAGCATCCGACGACGAATGGGAAGATAACCTCGAAGCCGCTCGTTGTTGCCCCGTAAACATTATAAAAGTAGAAAGAGTCTGATCGTTTTTTCGATTCCACTTTTTGCCGTAAATTTAACTTCGTGTTGCCACATCATACGAGCAACACGAAGTACAAAAATCGAAAATCATGGAGCGAATAATTGTAGTAGGAGCAGGAATAAGTGGTATATCTGTGGCGAAAATTCTGCAAACCAAGGCAGACGTTCGCGTGCTAGAGGCTGGCAAAAAAGGCGGACTCTTACGCTGCGAAACCCACAACGGACACCTCTATCATTTGGTTGGCGGACACGTTTTTAACACCCGCATACCCGAAGTAGCACAGTGGTTTTGGGCACATTTCCAGAAAGACGAAGAGTTTTTATTCGCCACACGCAATGCAGCTATCTGGCAAGCAGGCACTTACATTGGCTACCCTATCGAAAACTTTTTGTACCAATTACCCGCCACGCAAGCCACACAAATACTCGCCGAATTACTCCAGATTTACAAAGCCCAAAAACCAACACCGAGTTTTGCCGAAATCTGCACCGAATACTCCGATTTTGAAGACTTCCTGAAACGCAATTTTGGCCCCACACTTTTCGAGATTTACTTTCGCCCTTACAACCAGAAAATCTGGCAGATGCCGCTCCAGCAAATCGCCTTGCCTTGGCTCGAAGGCAAACTCCCCATGCCACAGATTCCCGAACTCATTACGGCCAACATTGTCCGACAGTCCGAGCGCGACATGGTGCACGCCGTATTTTATTACCCACGCAAGGGCGGTTCACAATTCATAATCGACCGTTTGGCCCAAGGCTTACAAATATCTGAATCCACGCCCGTCCGCAGCATCGAGTCAGCCAACGGCATACTCATCGTAAACGGTACAGAGCACAGCAACAAGCTCATCTACACAGGCGACATTCGCAAACTCCCCGAAATACTCAGCAGCACACTCGCCCCAATACTCAGCCCATTTCTCAGCGATTTGGCAAATTTACGCAGCAACGGCACCACCAACGTACTCTGTACCACCGACGCCACGCCCCATTCATGGCTCTATTTGCCCCAAGAAACCGTTATGCCCCACCGCATCATATACACCGGAAATTTCAGTCCCGCCAATTCCGCCCCCCACGATCGCATCAGTTGCACCGTCGAATTTGCCATGCAAATCACCGACGCCGAAATCCAAACCCAACTCCGCAAACTACCCGGCAACCTGCTACCCATATCCATCCATCGCCAGCCCAATAGTTACGTCGTACAACAGCCCGAAACCCGCACCCTCATTGCCAAAATAGCCGAAATACTCAAGCCACACGGCATCTATTTGTTAGGCCGTTTCGCCCAATGGGAATACTACAACATGGACAAATGTATGGAACAAGCCCTCGCCCTCGCCAACGAATTATACCCCACAAAATAAACGGAAACAAGCCCAAGCACCCGAAATCGAAAAAAAATAAAAATAAAGATAAGGAGCTGTAGCCCAACAAGATTTGTAAAGGCGGCTGCCGGCTCTTGGCTGTAGTCCTCGCAACGGGTACGGCAACACTTGGCAGCTGTAGTTTTTCAATCGAACCACCATACAAAAGGCCACTACGTCACATGCTGTGGGCTACTTGCCGCGATCCGGGCTAGTTCGGTCGGCAGCTTCATTTGTAACGCCGTAAGTGCCCTAGGCAGGCCCTTTACCTTGGCCTTTGGCCATGAGGCAGCCCCGCACCACACGCAATCGGAACGCTTTCCCCCCAACAAAGCCACAAACTACCCAATTCCAACAGCCGAATAGCCTGATATTTTATACTTTTGTGCCGTATTTTAACCATTCGCAAATGACAACCGACAATTCGCGCTACAATCAGCGAGGCGTATCAGCCTCGAAGGAAGATGTACACAACGCCATCCGCGACATCGACAAAGGGCTGTTTCCGCAGGCTTTCTGTAAAATAATCCCCGACATCTTGGGCGGCGACGCCGAATATTGCAACATCATGCATGCCGATGGAGCCGGCACAAAATCGTCGCTGGCCTATTTATACTGGCGCGAAACTGGCGACCTTTCCGTATGGAAAGGCATTGCCCAAGACGCCCTAATCATGAACATAGACGACCTACTTTGCGTAGGCGCAACCGACAACATTTTGGTATCTTCTACCATTGGACGCAACAAAAACCTCATACCCGGCGAAGTAATCGCGGCCATTATCAACGGCACCGAAGAATTACTCGCCGAACTACGCACAATGGGCGTAAACGCATTCCTCACAGGGGGCGAAACTGCCGATGTCGGCGATTTGGTACGCACACTAATTGTCGATTCTACCGTTACGGCACGTATGCGCCGTACCGACGTAGTGAGCAACCACAACATTGTGGCTGGCGATGTCATTGTGGGGCTATCGTCTTCGGGACAAGCGAATTACGAGAGTAGTTACAACGGCGGCATGGGCAGCAACGGACTCACCTCGGCGCGTCACGATGTGTTTGGCAATTACCTTGCACAGAAATACCCAGAAAGTTTCGACCCTAGCGTACCCAAAGATCTGATATACAGCGGCAATTACAAACTTACCGACGCCATAGATGGTTTGGGTATCGACGCTGGCAAGTTAGTGCTTTCGCCTACGCGCACCTATGCGCCAGTGGTGGCCAAGGTGTTGCAAGAAATGCGCCCCTTGGTACACGGTATGGTACATTGTTCGGGCGGAGCACAAACCAAAGTGATGCACTTTGTAAAAAATCTGCACGTCGTTAAAAACAATTTATTCCCCGTACCCCCACTGTTTCAGATCATTCAAGAGCAATCCAACACAGGCTGGGCCGAAATGTACAAGGTTTTCAATATGGGGCACCGGTACGAATTCTACCTCGCTCCCGAAAATGCACAAGCTGTAATAGACATTGCACAATCGTTCGGCATAGAAGCTCAGATCGTAGGCCATTGCGAAGCTGCTGATACCAACAAGCTTACTATCCGTACAGAAAAAGGTGAGTTCGTGTATTAAAGGGGTTTATATTTTACGCGTATTACTTTAAGTCTCAGACAATAAAATTTTTCAGCCTCAATTGGTTTCTTAAGCCGTTGGGGCTGAAACCCTATTTGACTGGAAATATCAAGGTTTTAAATGCAATAGATTTTGTGGTGCTGGGTTTAGCGAATTTAGGAACGGAAAGTTTCGGCCCTAGGTACCTACGGCGTGGTAAATAACGCGGCGCACCAACTAGCCCGGATTGGTTCTCTTATTGCATAAGGTGGAGCTCGAGCTAACAGCCAAATGCAACTTCTTCGTGGGTAGCTTTGTGCTACGATAGGGCGTCATTACTTCATCAATGTTTGAAGCTAACTATAAGATTTATAACATTGTAGCTACCTACCTCTTCTTTTGCCTTGACGCAAAAGAAGCAAATGGTCAAGGCTGAAATGTTTTTAACACACTATGGGACTGTATTTTACAAAACTACCACAATCTTGTTAGATATAATCGCGGCAAGTAGCCCACAGCACGCGCGGCGTGGCCTTTTGCGCAACAGGTCAATTGAAAA
>JBDKHP010000066.1:0-5469 GCA_039797645.1 Bacteroidota bacterium | reverse complement strand
TGCCTTACCCAAAGAAAAATTTCGCCCCCCCGTAGTACTTACCGAACTACGAATTTTCAACCACGCCGTAGCAATTTCAGACAAAGCCGAATCAATTCTGCACCAGAGTATCTCTGAAACCAACGAACTGATAGTACCCTACGAAAAAAACGTACTCACCTTTGAATTTGCAGCCCTCGATTACGCCCTTAGTAAGCAAAATCAGTATGCCTACCAGCTCGAAAACTTTGAGGCAAAACCCAACATTGCCGGCAAACAACGCACAGCAACCTATACCAATCTCGACCCAGGCACCTATTATTTTTGTGTCAAAACCGCCACCCCCGACGGCGTATGGAATCCCAACGGAATCCGTCTCAAAGTCCAGATATTGCCCCCATACTGGAAAACACTTTGGTTCAAACTCTTGTTCATACTCCTAATACTCATCGTAATTGCCATCCTTCTCCGGGTTCTTTTCAAGCGTGGAGAACTCAAAAACGCCCTCAATTTAGAACGCGAAAAAGCCCGTCAGCTCCACGAAATCGACATGATGAAGTTGCACTTCTTCACCAACATTTCGCACGAAATCCGCACACCACTCACCCTCATTATAGCACCACTCGAAAAACTACTCCGCGAAAAACTCAGCCCCCACGAGCAGCACGAACACTTCCGACTCATGCACCGCAACGCCTCCCAACTCATGCGTTTAATCAACCAGTTGCTCGATTTCCGCAAAATCGAAAACGGCAAGCTCAAACTCGAAATCAGTCGGGGCGACATCGTCGCATTTAGCCGCAACACCTTCGAAAGTTTTGCAGATCTGGCCCACGAAAAAGCAATAAGCCTCCATTTCAACGCCATCGAAAACGAAATCTTCACAGGCTTCGACGCCGACAAATACGAAAAAATACTCAACAACCTCCTGTCCAATGCCCTGAAATACACCACAAAAGACGGCAGTATCACCCTAAACATCTCCCTTGCGCTCAAACAAAACGACGCCGAAACACAAGCCCTTGCGTACCAAAAAATAATAGAAATCAGTGTAATAGACACCGGCCAAGGCATTTCCCGAAACGACCTACCCAAATTATTCACCCGCTTTCTACAACTCGGCACACAAAAAAAAGCGAACAGCACAGGCATCGGACTATCGCTCACCAAAGAACTCGTAGAACTCCACCAAGGCCACATCTACGTAGAATCCGAAGAAGGCAAAGGCTCACGATTTTGCGTACAACTCCCCTACTATCCCGAATATAAAGACCAATCCCCCAACGATTTATACAACAACCAAACACCCAACGAAAACACAAAACCCAACACCACAGAAGAAGAACAATCCCAAGAAAACATACTACTCATTGTAGAAGACAACACCGACGTCCGCAATTTCCTAAAGCAACAATTCGAAACACAATTTGCCATCGTAGAAAGCACCAACGGCCAACACGGCCTCCAAAAAGCCCTACAACTCATCCCCGACCTCATCATCTCCGACGTCATGATGCCCGGCCTAGACGGCTTCGAGCTATGCCGCCAACTAAAAAAAGACGAACGCAGTTCGCACATACCCCTCATCCTACTCTCAGCCCTCGGCACCCAAGAACACCGCCTCGAAGGCCTACAAGCTGGCGCCGACGACTACATCACCAAACCCTTCGACCCCTCCCTGCTACAAGCCCGCGTCGATAACCTACTCACCAACCGCACCGCCCTACGCGAGAAATTCTCCGGCGAAATGATACTCCGCCCCAAAAACATCACCATCAGCTCGCCCGACGAACGCTTCCTCCAAAAAGCCATCGAAGTCGTAGAGCAACACATCACCGACCCCGATTTAGACATCGAACGCTTCGCCCAAGCCGTCGGCGTAAGCCGTATGCAACTCTACCGCAAGCTAAAAGCCCTTACCGACATGACAGTCAAAGAATTCGAGCGCGACATCCGCCTCGAACGCGCCGCCCAAATGCTCCAAACCAAAGGACTAAACATCTCCGAAATCGCCTACGGCGTCGGCTTCAAAGACCTCTCCTATTTCAGAAAATGTTTCCGCACCAAGTTCGGAAAAAACGCCCGCGAATACGCCGAACAATTCAACACCGAAAACAAGCCCGAAAGCCACTAAACGCACGCCGAAACAAAAACCAAGCGAACAAAAAAAATAATGTTTAGGAGCGGGAGCGAAACAATATTTATATACGGCTGCTGCCGGCTATCCGCTTGTAGTCCTCGCGGTCGGGTACGAAATCAACTGGCCGCCGTGGTATTTCAGTCGAACAGCATCAGCTGGCTGCCGCCGCATCACACCGCTGTGGGCTACCGCTACTCTCCGGGCTAGACCCGTCGGCAGCAGCATTTGTAACGCCGTAAGTACGCTGGGCAAGCACTTTCAGTTGGCCTACGGCCATGTGGCGAATAACCAGCCAACCGACGGGGCGCTCCAAGCAACCCCGTCGGTTTAACAGCTCAACCTCCAAAAAGTAAATCGTCCAAACGTTCCAAACAGAAGGTGCTGAGCGTAGTCGAAGCCCGCTACAAGCAAAGAGCCGAAGTCGGTAGATTGCGTTTTGCCCTTGCGGTGTTGGGTTGACTCGACTTATTGGCATTTTTCTTTGTTTGGGGCTGGCTTCGACTACGCTCAGCCACCTTCTGTTTGGAGTGTTTTGTTGTTGCAAAAAACTGGCGTGTGCTGCGCTGTTTGTACTGGCTACGCTTGTGCGAGAACCGTCAGCCTCGCCACATGGCCGTAGGCCAAAGTAAAGTGCTTGCTCAGCGCACCTACGGCGTTACAAATGGTGCTGCCGATCGGTCTAGCCCGGATAGTAGCGGTAGCCCACAGCGGTGTGATGCGGTGGCAGCAAGCTGATGCTTTTCGACTGAAATACAACGGCTTCCAGTTGATTTCGCACCCGAACGCGAGGACTACAAGCGGATAGCCGGCAGCAGCCTTTACAAATATTGTTGAGCTCCCGCTCCAAATCCTTATTTTTTTTCTTTTTGCTATCGGTTGGCTTGGCTCGTTGGGTGCAAAAATGCCCAAGCTTTAGGAGCTTGGGCGGGTTGTTGATGGAAAAACTATGAAGGGTTAGAATGCGATTGGTAAACGCCCGAGGGGTTTGAATGTGTCGGGCAATTGGTAGTTCTGGCTGGCTGTGAGGGCATTAAGTATGTCGAGCTTGTCTTGGCGTTGACTGTAATACCAGCCTTTTTCCATGAGGTAGTCGCCAAGGTATTCTTGCTCGGTTTGGCCGGGTGTGGGGATGAGAATCGCGCTGCGTTTGAGGGCAACGAGATCGAGTATGGTGGAATATCCGGAGCGGCATACGATGGTTTTGCTGTTGCGAATGGCTTCGGCAAGGGGTGCGGTGGTGAGAAAATTCAGCGTGCGAATGTTGGGTGCGATAATTTCTCGCTGGCCAATGTCGCGCGGTAAGCCTCTTACTAATAGCACATTGTGTTTCGTTCCGCTGAGTTGGGCTACGAGATTGTCTTCGAGTATGGTGCGCTGTGGTTCGGGCCCTGAAAGGAGTACAAGTACGTCGTTGGGCTTGCTGCTGCTTTTGGTGGCTTCGAGTTCGTAAAAACGTGAAATAGGGCCTATATAATTTACGGGGCGCGGCAGTTTGAACTTCTGGGTGAGCTTCCCGGTGAGTTGGCCACCCTCGAAATCGGGCACCCATATTTCGTTGAACTTGCGGATGAAGGCTTTGTTAAGCATAAATAGGAGTCGCTCCAAAAATGGGTTGTCGTTGGGGACTTGGATGGCTATTTGGTGTGTCATGAACACGGTGTGCACCTTACGGTTGTAGAGCCCGAAGCGGTTGTCGGCTATTACAACGTCTATTTGGCGTTCGGCGCAGATGCGTTTCAGAATGCGGTGTTCTTCGTATATTTTGTAGAATATTTTTGGGGTTTGTAGGGCTAGTTTTACGGCTAAATTGCCTGATTTTGAATAGGATACCTGATAACTGGGCAGACGCACGGTGTCTAGCTCGGGGAATTCTTTCTGTAGAAATGCCAAGGGCTGGTTGTCGGCGGCTATGAGTATGTAATGGCCGTCGGCAAGGAGCTGGCGGATAATCGGTACGAGTCGGCTTGCGTGCCCCAAGCCCCAATCGAGTGGGCTTACCAATATTCTTTTCATCGGTGTTTGTTTTAAAAACTGCTTTGGCAAATGGACAAATTTTGTGCGGATATTCTACTAACTAAAAGTTAATTGTAGGTTAATTTGCTTGTGATTTCTGGGGGTATTGGTTTTGTTATGAGCACTTTATAGGCTTGTTCTTAACAGTTGCGTTACAAGAGCGTTGTAAATTTTAACATTGTAAATTTGGAAATGCGAAACTTTAGCAGCTAACTTTGCGTTGAAGATTATACCATGAAAAAACTCTTAGCCATATTACTTTCCATATTGATCGTGCTCTCGGGGCTGAATATGGTGGTGTCGTCGCATTTTTGTGGCGGTAGTTTGGCGGCAGTTTCGTTTTCGGGCAATGAGGCTTCTTGTGGAATGGAACGGGATATAAAATCTTGCCCAGAACATAGTTCGTTACAATCGGATTGTTGCCACAACAAACAGGCGCAGTTGGTGGTAGATGGTGTGTACGCACCGTCTTCGTTTGACGTAAAACAGTTGGATTTGAATGCATTCCAGCTTGTTTTCCTTCCTTTATTTTTGCAGTTACCGCTTCAAACTGCAAATTCTGACAAGCTAACTTATACCCGACCGCCTAGTGAACCTGCGGTGCTGGAACCAAGTTTGGCTTTCCTTTGTGTGTTTCGTATCTGAGATTCGGGGTTTGTACCGTTTTGTCGCTTCGATCTTTAGGGTTGAGCGGCTTGTTGTACCAATTTCATCTTATTTACTTACATACAAAATTACACAACATGAAAACTTTCAGATTTTTCCTAGTTGCAGTTTTTGCGCTATTAATGGGTTTCCAAACTTCTGCCCAAACTCACGACCATGCCAAAATGCAAATGCCTGCCAGCCATAAAACAGTGAGCTTCAAGGTTTGGGGCAATTGCGGCTCGTGTAAAGCGCGGATAGAAAAAGTGGCTACCACAAAAGGTGTCAGTAAAGCTGAATGGAATAAAGACAGTAAAATATTCACCGCCATGGTGGACACCGCAATTATTAGCACCGAAGCTTTGGAACGTAAAATTGCGAAAGCAGGCCACGATACCCAACATTTTGCTGCCAATGCTGCCGATTACGACAAACTCCCTGGTTGCTGCCAATACGATCGTAAACCTTAATTTTTTGTACGTCTGAAATACTTCGGTATCGGGAAACTGATACCGAAGCAATTATTCACCTTTTATACAAAGAGTTATGTTTAATCGTCTGGTAAAGTTTTTTCTCGAAAACAGGCTGGTTACCGTGATATGCCTCATCGCTTTTGTGGCGCTGGGCTTGGTATATACGCCGTTTAACTGGCAAACTGGTTTCTTGCCAAGGAATCCGATACCGGTTGACGC
>JBDKHP010000065.1:0-7969 GCA_039797645.1 Bacteroidota bacterium | reverse complement strand
TTTGTAGAAGGCACTGCTGGCTACGGTATTACAACAGGCTACCTCGACAACAATAACCTCGTTCGTTTTATCGTAACAGACCGCGACGGGCAGTACTTTATTCAACAGACAGAAAACGGGACGGCCAATATCTTAACAGGCTGGAAAAACAACAGTCTGGTAAAGATGAAAAACGCGATGAACGTGTTTAGAATCGAGAAAAAAGGCTCAAAAGTATATTTCTACATGAACGGCTCTTTGGCCGAAACCCACCCATATACAAAATTTAAGGGAGGGAATATCTCGTTATTTTGCGGGCCTACTTCAACAATCGAGGTGGAGTATGTAAAAGTCGCCTATACCGATGGCCGAGGGAATAACAATCAGTACGTAAATAATTACACCAACAACCAGAATCAGAACCAGAATTTAACGCAAAATGTAGAGATCGACGTTCGAGAACCCGAATTAGAGCGGGGTTTTAAATCCGTGCGTCTCAAAACACTCCGTGTGGCAGGCTTCATAAAAACCACAGGCAGCGTAACCCAAGTACTCATAAATGGTCTCGATGCCTTTTTGGCAGCCGACGGCTACTTCTCGATAGAAGTGCCGCTAATGCCCGGCGATAATACTGTAAACATAAAGGCCACAGACTCCAACTTCAAAACGGTAACAAAAACCTTCTCGGCCAAACGAGAATATTAGCCAAAAATAAAACCACAAAAGAGGATCTATACGAGCCTCTTTTTTTGTGGCTTTCGTAAGCAATCTGAAAGGCGTACGATACTAATGGGGGCACAATTGCAGGCACAAATTCTTACCTTGTTTTTTGTTCACTGTCATGGTAAGTTGTTGATATCTAGCCCCTCCCAAAAAAAATAAAGATAAGGAGCGGGGGCAAAACTTTTCAAATAAGCCCCGCTGCCGGCTATCCGCTTGTAGTCCTCGCTGTACGGGTACCAAATCAATAGGCCACCTTTGTATTTCAGTTCAACACTTTCATATACTGATACTTACGCTCACCAGCTGTGGGCTACCGCTACTATCCGGGCTAGGCCGTACGGCGGTTTTCCAATACCACGCCGCCGTCTGGCTGGGTAAACCCGCCAGTTGGCCTGCGGCCATGATGCTACGGCTTGTCTGTACCGAAAAAATATCTGTAGAGACGGGTCTCTACGGATGCTTCCTTGCTTGAAGCCGTTTTTTAATTTGATACCGATATGTGTTGCAGATAATTCAGATGGAAGTAATTGGGGTAGTAGCGTAGGTAAACGAGATCTGTCTCTACAAAACTGTTGATACGGTGGTTATTTGGTGACGTATGACAAGGCCACATGGCCATCGGCCAAAGAAAGTATTTGCCCCGCGAAATTACGGCGTGGGATTGGAAAGTGGGCGTACGGTCTAGCCCGGATAGTAGCGGTAGCCCACAGCGGTGTGATGCGGCGGCAGCAATCTGACGGAATTCGACTGAAATACAAGGGTTTCCAGTTGATTTCGTTCCCGAACGCGAGGACTACAAGCGGATAGCCGGCAGCGGGGCTTATTTGAAAAGTTTTGCTCCCGCTCCTTATCTTTATTTTTATTTTTTTTGTTTTTGTTCGCTTGGCTTTATCACGGACGGTTTGTGTGCTGTGCTAATTCGCCGAGGTGTTGCGGAGTGCTTTGTTCCAGTAGGCGTTGATGCCCCAAAGTAAGAGGCCTGTGCCGATGAAGATGAGCGCGGAAAGGTAGTAGGCGTCGGTGATGAGGTTGAAGTAGCGGGTGAGGGCGAGTATTACAATGATGAATACGCCACTCATAAAGATGGGTTTGTCGCGCTCTGTATAGCCGCGTTGGAGTCGCCAAAGTGCATTGGCCAAGAGGAGTATATTGGCGGCCACGGCGATGAGTGTGCTGTGGTTGATGCTTATTTGGTGGGGTATTGTTTTGCTGATGAGAATGAAACTTACGAGAATTATGGGCCAAATATTTTCGGTTTTTAAGGGGCGGAGTGTGAGTATTGCGGCTGTGCCAAACATGAGGTAGAGTGGGCTAATGAGGCTTAAACCAGACTGACTTAGGGGTTTGGCAATGTCTTCGAAACTGATGAGGTATATTATTGCCAGGATGGCAATGGAGGGTATGTGGACAAGGTTTTCGTAGTTTTCGGTGGGGCGACGGTAGATTATGTGTTGTAGGATTCCGTACCATACGAGTGCGTAGGTGGCTGGCCAAAAGAGTACTTCTAAATCGCTAAATGTGCCGTATATGCGGTAAATTAGCTGCATACTCAATACGAGTCCGCTTACAGAACTCAGGAGTATTTGTAGTATGCTGGGGCTTTTATAGCTGAGCCATAAGAGTGCAAGCAGGATTATGGGCGAGAGGTACGACATTTGGTTGTATTGCATCTCGGTGCCGACCCACATGATGTAGAGTATTTGGGCGCTTGCGATGAATAATTGCGAACGGTAGTAGTACACGAATGGACTCATACCGACAAGCCATGCTAGGATTCCGTTGGGGTAATAACTGGATATGTGGAATATTTGTGCTTGCAGGAATATATTGAGCCCCAAGAACATAGAGGCGATGAGGAAGGCTAACTCGGCTGGTTCGGTGCGTGTGCGTTGTTGTAGGTAAATGCCTGCAAGGAGCGATCCTAGTAGCGGGCTAAAGGTAATGAGCGATTTGCCGAGCGTCGGGATTTTGTCCCAGTTTTCGGAGAGTAACAAAAATAGGCCGAGTGTGATGAGTAGTATGGCCAAGCCTGAGAGTATGTAACTGATGCGAAACCCCTGGCTGGTTTGGTGTAGTTGGTATCGGTTGTAGAGCTGTTGGTGTTGTTGGGGGGTTATGATGCCCTCGTGGTACCAGCTATCTACTTCGTCTTTGAATTTCTGGGAGTTTTGGAGGTTAAAGAGCATGTGGGGCTGGTGGTTTTAGGGTTTTATCCATTCTATTGTTTTGTAATAGGCGTCGCCGTATAGTTTTTGGGATTGTAGGAGTAGTTGGTTTAGCCGGGTGTTGGTGGGGAGGCCGCTGGCTACAATTACGAGGTAATAGCCGGGTGTCCAGCCGGGGTATGGGCTGCTGTATTCTATACTGACGTATATGCCTTCTTGTTGTGGGCCACGCAATGGGTAATTGGGGTATTGTAATTTTCCGTTCTTGGTGATGCATTGACTGCGATTCAGACTCAGGCCGAGGGTGGGGTCTTCTTCTAACGATCTTGTATTGAGGGGTATGTCGAGCAGTCGGCTTGCTTGGCGTGCTGCCAGTAAGGCAGATATGTATCGTTGGCTACTGTGTATTACGAGGTATTGTTGGGGCTGGCTCCAAAGGTTGAATTGGAGGAGGCATAACAAGAGTATGGTGAGGCTGCGTAAGGTTGTCATCGGTTGCTGTCGATTTTTGTGAAGGTATGAATTTCGATTGGAAATTAAAAACGCCAATACAGCGATGTATTGGCGTTGGTATTTGTGTGTTTGGGGTTTAGAATAGTATTTCCATGTCTATGGGGAAGTACGATTGTATTGTTTTTTTTGCGACTTCGTCTATTGCGTTTTGTTCGAGGTTGAGGTAGGCTAATCGCTTGCAGTTTCCGATTGTATTTGGAAGTGTTTTGAGGCTGTTTTGCTTGAGGTTGAACTGCTCTAAATTGATGAGCTTTCCGGCTGACTCGGGTATGCTGGCAATCTGATTTTCTACACAATCTAGAATTACCAAGTTTGTGGCGTCGCCAAGGTTGGCCGGAAATGTGGTAAGTATGTTGTGACGTACGCGTAGTTCTTTGAGTTCCTTGAGCATAAATAGTTCGGGCACAAGGGTTTTGAAGAGGTTGTCGTTGAGAATTATTTTCTGTATTGTTTCCAGATTTTTTACTTCGGCGGGTAGTGTACTGAGCTTGTTGTTGTCGAGGTGTAATTCCATTAAGTTGGTAATGGCGAAAAGCTCTTTGGGTACGCTGGTTATTTTATTCTTGCCAAAGTTTAGAATCATCATACGCTCCATGTTTTTGATTTCGGGCGAGATGGAGGTGAGTTGGTTGTCGAACAGGTTTAGCTGGGTGAGGTTGGTAAGCTTGAATACTACGGCTGGTATCGTGGTGAATACATTGCTTTGTAAATCGAGAGTCTGTATAAATTCTAACTGCGAGAGCGATTCGGGAAGGCTGCTGAGCCGGTTGAACCCTACGTTTAAATAGGGGAGGTTGGTAAGATTACCGAAGGTTTCGGGGAGCTCGCCAAGTTGGTTGCCGTTGATGTCGAAGATTTGCATATTGGTGGCATCACCTATTTCGGTGGGCAAACTGGTGAGTTTGTTGTTAGACAAATCGCAGTTTACCAACAATTGCAACTTTCCGATTGTAACGGGGAGGCTGGTTATCTGGTTGTTGGTGAGGACTAAGTTTTCGAGCGAACGCATACTGCCAATGCCTGCGGGGAGTTCGGTGAGCTGGTTGTCGCCCATTGTGAGGCTATTTAGCAAAGTTAGTAGGGTGATTTCTGTGGGTAATTTGGTGATTTTATTGCCTTCTAAATCGAGCATTAGTAGGTTGGTAAGCATACCGATCTGGGAGGGTAATACGGTGATTTGGTTTCCCCCCATATTGATATATTGTAAGTTCTTTAACTTGCCAATTTCGGGAGAAATCTCTGTGAGCCCAGTGCCCCACATATCGAGTTGTTGGAGGTTTACCAGCCGGAATAGTGCCTTGGGCATTGTTGCAAATTCTTGCTCATCGAGGCTGAGTTTATATACCTTGGTGGGCTTTTTGAGTGCATCTTCGAGTGACGTAAATGTTTCGGCTTCGATTAACGCTTCTTCGTCGAGCAACGGACTCGTCTGCGAATAACACCTGCATGTAAAATAGACTACAAACACCACGAGTAAAACTCCTATGACACTTTTTTTCATAATTCGCTTATTTTGAGTAATATAAAACCAAAGTCTTTATTGGATTACGCAATTAGATAATGCAATTTTAATTGTTGTACAGACTAACTTGTTCGATGCTCAATTGTTGCGCCAAAGATTTCTACTTTTTCATTTTGTAGAACATTTGTTCAACTTGTCATGCGAATTTACTAAAGATTTTAATTGTTTAGCCTCTGGTTGGTAAACCCTCGTAAGCAGTATCAACTTGTTTTAACATTTTTTTTGATAGCATCGGCTGGTATCACGTGCGAATGCTGGCATATAAACGTATTTCGAACAAGATAATTATGCCCATAAGTAATAATCGGGCTGCTAAATTTGGAGCATATAGTCTATTAGGTTGTCGTCGTGGGTCAGATCGAGTTTTTTGCGTAGCCTGTATCTACTTACTTCTACGCTACGTACCGAAATGTTCAGCAAGGGCGCAATTTCTTTGGTGGTAAGGTTCATACGAAGGTATGCACTTAGGCGTAAATCGTTGGGCGTTAGTCCGGGATGTGCGGATTTGAGTTTTTTGAAAAATCCTTCGTAGGCTTTGTTGAAGTTAAGTTCGAATACTTCCCAATCGTCGTTGCCTGTAATGTACTGATCTATAGATTCTAGTAGTTTGTCGTAATACTTTTTGGGTAATTTTTGCGAACTTTCTTCTTGTACCTTTGTAAACAATTCGCGTATGTTGTTAAGTACTTGGTTTCGGTGAATATTGTTGATTACCAAGTTGGCCAACTCCTTACTCTTGAACCGAACTTCGGATTCGAGCTGCTCATTCTCTAGCAGCATTAATTTTTGTTGGGTTTTGAGTACTTCGTTTTCGTAATGCGACTGTTGTTGGAGCAAAGCTTCTTGTTGTTGCATCTCTAATAATTCATGCGCTTTTTTTATGCGTCTCCGATATACCAAACGTACAAGTAGGCTGAAGATGATTACCATAAATATCCATATACAAAAACCCCAAAAGGAAAAATACCAAGGTTTTGCGATATGAAAAACTATCTCGTCTGAGGTTACATCTTGTATATCTGAATACAGGGCTTTAATTCTCAGTTTGTGTTCGCCAGAGCCGATGTTGGAGACCATAATTGGCGACCCCGTGGCGACAACCCATTTTTTTCCGTCGATAGAGTATGATATTGAATTGGGGGGGAAACCAAAATTAGGAAGCCCGAAATCTATTTTTAGAAGGTTGTGTGTAAAAGGGATCGAAAACCCCGAATTGCTTAGATCTACATGAATTGTATCTTTCCCGATTGCTGAAATTGCAAGGACGAAAGGTTTAAATAGTTCGGGATTCTTGCCCAAGGTAGATCGGTGTAAAAGCGTAAATCCATGGTAGGATGTAAATAGATTGGTGGAATCATTTAACGGGAACATTAAGTTGAAATTGGGGATTAAATCGTTGTTTCCCACGCTATATTCGCCAAAGTCTTTATGGAAAAAATTGCCATTTCGTTCAAAAAAACCCACCTTGCTGTCGTTGAGTACCCACACTTTCTGTCCAATTTCTTTGAGGCAATAAATGTTCAGGTCTTTTCCCAAAATGCGATTCATTAGGTTGTCGGGAATGAAAGTGTTTTTTACAATGTCGTATTTAAAAAAACCCTTTTGTGTAGAAACAAACACATCTTTGTTGTACTTTAGTACGTAGAAGTTGGTGTTGTTTCCCTTAAAACTGTTACTTCCGTAGAATTCCTTAGATACAATAGTCCGAAAATCATTACTCAACCGAATTTTGTACACACCTTTAAATGGGTGTGCCACCCAGATATTTTGCATCCCATCTATTTCTAAAAAGCGCGACGATTCCACAAAACCTACAAGTTCGCTGAGCTTTTGCCACTCGCCTTCGTGGGTGAGTTTCAGCACAGAGATGCCTTGGTAATGACCCACAATAACTATTGAATCGTTTACGGGCCACTGACGAAACAACCAACCTCCAGGCTTATCGACCAGTAGCTTTAGTTGGTTGTTCTTAATTTCAAATACCCCTTTGTCGTGGCCACAAATTAGCTTGCCTGCAAAAGTGTCGATGCGCCAAACCTGGCCTTGCGAACCAGGGATAATCTCAAAATCGGTTTGAGTGAGCGGCGAGTTCAGGCTGCTGAGTTTACCTGCAAAAACACCTTGATTTGTTCCCAAAAAAAGCTTGTCGTTGAATGCTTGTGCGGCATACACAGCCCCTACATTCCCGCGCGAATCTATATGGTGGGTAAATGGTGTGTTCGTTTGTACATAGGAGATACCGTTGTCGAGTCCCAACCAAAGATTTTTCTGTTTGTCGAAAAAAATGCTCAGTATGGTATTGTTTTGCAAGCCGCGTGCCTTGTTAAGGTGTTGAACCACCTTGCCGTTGTTATCTACGATAATCAAGCCGTCGATAATTGTGCCAATCGCCACATAATTACCGTTGTCTATGGCCTCGAAGCTGAAAATACTCTTGTCTTGTACAAAATCTTGCAACTCAGTAACCCAAGGAGTTACATTGCCATCGTTGTATTCCAACAGTTTTCCTGTATAGGTGGCAATTATAATCTTGCCATTTTTTATTTTCACCATTCCCCTAATTTCCATGTGATCAAGCTTGGTGGCGGTAAGCCGCAATTCCAATCTGTCGTCAATGAGTTCGTACAAGCCGTAAGCTTTGTCTTGCACATAAATATGCCCATTTATCACGAAAGAGTATTGGAAAGAATTGGGGGGTTGTATTCGCGTAATTTTGCCATGGTTATAAATATAGATCCCGTCAAAAGATTGCGCATATACTTTTCCATTGAGTGCAAACACGCGCCAAAACTCGTCCAGATTTTCGTTGTCGTCTTTTGCCTGAGAAATCATGGGTGTATAGCCCAGTTTGCCGTCTATTTTACGAGTCCAAAAGCCTAAACTACCTGTGCCACCAGTATAAATCTTGCCGTCGGCAACTGCTACCGAGCGCAAATTTCCTTGCTCTGGATTGTCGTATTGGTTCCAGTTTACGCCATCGAATTCAACCAAATGTTTAATCGTTGTGAAGTACAACGTCCCCTTTGAATCTTGTGCCATAGACCAAATCTGGTGGGAGGAGCCATAA
>JBDKHP010000064.1:0-9008 GCA_039797645.1 Bacteroidota bacterium | reverse complement strand
CAAGTGTTTTTCGCTCCGTGTGAGGTGTTCGTGTTGCAGAAATTGGTCTCGAACGGCTGCAATCGCATCCCAAGTGCTGCCATTTTCGAGATAGCCGCGTGTGAAGATTGCCTCTAGGCCGCCGTGGTGCTGGTAAATTTGCTGGAGGCTGTGTACAAAATACAACAGATCGTCGGTACTAAACGTGCGGTATTTGAAACCCAGAAGTTTCTTAAAATCTGACGACTGCGCCTCCTGCACGAACTGATAGGGTGCAAAATCCATGCGCTGCACCATTTCGAGCGCACTTCGTACGATCATGGGGCGCGAACCCCAAGCGATGGTAGCGGCCAAGAAACCCGCTATTTCGATGTCTTCTTTTTGGCTGAAACGGTGCGGTACGGAAATAGGGTCGCTGTGTACAAATTCGGGCTGTGCGTATTGTCGGTATTTTTGTTCGAGTAGTAGTTGGGTGCGGTCGTTTATCATTCTGCTGGAATGCCTTTTATAATGAAACGAAACAACTCGCTGCTGCCGTTGTCGTTGTCCGAAACGCCTACCGCGACACAACCCTCCGCATTTTGCGACACCACCGAAATCGACTCAAGTTTGGTCCGAATTTCTTGGCCTTGCGTATTGTGCACACGTTGGGTGACAATCGTTTTGCTACCAAACGGAATATAACCCACGAAACTGCCCAACACTTCGCCATCGTGAGGCGGATTGTTGCTCGCTTCTACCGACGCCGTAAAGAGTAATCCGCTGTGGCCAAAGGGTTCTAAGCCCGAAAAACCCGATTTGAAGGCGGCAATTTTGGGTAGTTCAAACGTTTGGTAGGTAAAGTTAGGGGCAGGCATCAAGCTATCGGTAAAAAATTGCTGAAACTTACTGAGTGTCAGTTTGAAAAGCACATTGGGCGATTCATTCCCGCCACGGTGTGCCAAGTAGAGCGTGTCGCCCACTATGGCTGCGCCTTCAATGTTAATTTTGGCAGTTTCCTTCAAGGGGCTTTCTGCGATAAGCTTTTGGAAAAGGCTCAACAGACTCCGTTTGTGAATCAATTTGCCATCCGAGGCATTCACCCACAGGCAAGTGTCGCGCATGGGCGACCAACTGCCCGACGAAAATATGTATAGACTCGTTTCTTGGTCTTGGGTAAAACTGGCAACAGCTTCGCAGTCGTACTTAGCTTTCGACGGAACGCGACCGTTTACCAACGTATCGGGTTTGTATAAGGGCACACGGCTGAGCATTGTCCACGCGCTGTCCACGTAACAGATGTCTGCTTCGTCGTCGCCTAAAATTACAAGTCTTCCCGTTTCATTTGCCCACATTGCTGAACCCGACGAATAGGTTTTAAGTAATTGGTATTTTGTGGTTTGTACCGAAAATGGCACAACTTCTTGGCACGAAGCAAAAAGTATAAGGCCAATTATGATAAAGTAAAAGCGTGTTTTCATGGATGCGTGTGAGCTTGTTGTTCGAACGAGTTTCTGGTATGAAATATAGGGCGGGAATATACGAAGAAATCTCATTCTCTACGAAGCTATTTTATCCAGAATCACAATCTCAGTCCATTCGCGCAGCAAACCGAAAGTAAAAGAACAAACTCGTAAGGGAGAAAAACAAGAAGAGCAAACCCGAGAACACCAAGGCCACCGTGAGGCTATATTGGTCGTTAGCCCAACCATACAATGGGCCAAGTATGGCGAAAATGCTCCGAATAATCAGACTTCGCAGAGACAGCACCGTAGCCCGTACGTCAGAATCGGTTTCGCGGTTTATGAGGTCTTTGAGTAGGGGAGTGGCCACACCCCGCACGGCATAGAAAAGCGTCAGCGTGGCGAGCCCCCAATAGCCGGGCAAAATCCCAGTAAGCGTAAGGCTCAGGCCTATACCCACTGCGACAATCCACACCAAGGGTTTTGTGCCGACAACAATCTCTATCCGGTAAGTTTGCAGCGAAATCAGCCCAACGAGAAGATTCAGCCCTGTCCAGACGATACCGTACCAAGCCAAGGGCAGACCAATCTCGCCAAAATAGGGCTGCACAAACCAAGCCGTAGTGAGTGTCGCACAGCCAATTACCGACGAAAAAACAATGTTCCAAGCCAAACGTCGGTTCACAAATAAAGCGTTGTGAATAATGCGGACGATATGCCGCACACTCAGATGTTTTCGTACACCTTTTGGGGTCGGTTCCCACAGGAGCAATGCCGAAGGTATCCCAATAGCCGCAATACAAGCCTGTGCGATGCTCGGATAATTGATGCTCAATGTGGCCAGAAACCCACCCACAATGCCCCCAAGCGCTTCGGCAAAATTTCCAAGGCTGAGTATCCGACCTTCGTATTTGGTGTATTCTTGCGTCTTGTTGGCACTTTCGAGCGTATCAAAAAGCATGGCCGAATCGGCACCCGAGAGGAAGCTCGCACCCATGCCGATACACAATTCAGCCACGGCAAAAAGCTCGATGCCATGGGCAAAGTTGTAGAGCGAAAACCCCGCAAAGCCAAGCACCGTACCAATAAGCAAGGTGCGTTTTCGGCCAAGCACATCGGCTAGGTATCCCGTGGGTATTTCCATAAGAATAATGCCCACCGCATTCACCGAACGGAGTAGGAAAATGTCGCCCACAGTGAGGCCGCGCGACTGAAAAAACACCACCACAACTGGCATCAGAATCATGAGCCACTTGGATAGTTTAATGCCGTATAGCCCCCAGATGTTTCGCGACAAAGAATGTGCTTGCATTGCGAAATTCAAAATTATCCGAAAAAAACAGCACAAAGATGCAAAGCCTTCGTTTGAAAACGAAAAAACGCCGTTTTTTTCGATCTTTTAACGACTCATTGCAGATTTGCAGCAGTAAATTGGTTTGTGGAACAAGGCAAAACTCCGTATCTTGCAGGGACATTTGCACAAACAAAAACTAAAAAAATGTCAGCAGAATCGAGCAGAAAAATCTCAGAATACCTACTTGATATTGAGGCCGTAATACTCCAACCCTTGCAGCCATTCACATGGGCTTCCGGATGGAAATCGCCTATCTATTGCGACAACCGCAAAACCCTAGCCTATCCCGAAATTCGCGACTTCATGAAATTGGCCTTCGCCGCACAAATCCGCGACAGGTTTCCCGAGGTCGATGTAATAGCCGGAGTTGCTACCGGAGCCATCGCACAAGCAGTTCTTGTGGCCGACATCCTCGAACTACCCATGATTTATATCCGCCCCGAACCCAAAGGCCACGGACTTGGAAACCAGATAGAAGGCGCATACACTCCCGGACAAAAAGTTGTGGTAATAGAAGACCTCATATCAACCGGGGGCAGCTCCCTCAAAGCAATCGACGCATTGCGTACGGCGGGGGTAGAACTTCTGGGAATGTTCGCCATTTTTTCCTACGGGTTCAAAATTGCCAACGAAACATTCGCCCAAAAGAATATACAACTACACACACTTACCGACTACGAGATGATGATAGAAGTGGCCATCGAACGCGGCATTGTCACCACCGACCAGCTCGAAAGCCTCAAAGAATGGCGTGTAGCACCCAGCACTTGGGGCAAATAATGCCTCAGTATCAAACAGAAAACCCTAAAATCAGCGTATGACACGTATCGAAAGCCAAAAAGTTGTAATCTCAAAACCCGCCGAACAAGTATTCGAGTTCTTTTCGAGCTTCGACAATTACAAAGAACTCATGCCCAGTTCCGTAAGCAAGTTTACATCTACAGCCGACACCTGCGAAATCGGAATCAAAAACATGGGATCGCTGCCCATGAAAATCGTGAAACGCGACAACGGCAAAAGTATCCTCGCCGAAAAAAACGGCGACGCCATGTTCAACTTCACATTCGAGGCCAATGTTGTAGCTCTCAGCGAAACAAGCAGCGAAATACAACTCATACTCAATGCCGACCTCAATCCGATGCTCAAAATGGTAGCAGCCAAACCGTTAGCTGGCTTTCTGGATATACTCCTAAACCGTTACAAAGACAGCCTGTAATACATAACTTCCTATCTGACAGTAATATGTCAGATAGGAAGCCACCGCACTCAATATCCCGTCAGTTTACTCAAAATCACACTATCAGTCGCCGCATCCGTAGCATCCTTGGCCGTGGGAAAACCTTTCGCCCAATCGCCATACATTGGGTTCGGTAGCTGAATAAAATTCCGGCTAATAGTCTTCCAAGTACTATCCACGGTCGCCATGCCGAAATTCGTCGTTCTATCACGATACAATTCCGAAAAATCCGTCAAGTTATCGCCAACTAAAAGTACCACATCGTAATTCTTGGCCACCAAATCCCGACGTGTTGTTTTATCAGAACCCGACGTTTTTAGTAACACATTATCTTTTGTAAAACCATAAAAACCAGCTAGTTGTAAATTGCGAATCGTCTCGCGCAAAGCACTCTGGTCGCGGTTAGAAATCAGAAAAACAGCCACCTTCTTTGCCTGAGCATACCGAATAAACTCCAAAGCTCCCGGCAAGGCATTCGCCTTCTTTTGCTGTACCCAATCCGTCCACAAATCTTGCGAAAACGCCGTCTGAGTCTGCAAACAACGCACCTCAAACGGACTATTGTCCAGCACCGTTTCGTCGATATCCAAAATCACAGCAGGCGGCAATGCCGAGGTTCGTTCGCTCAAATTACGCTGCAATTTCAAGCTCGCAAACTCAAACGACTGCCGATACGACACATACATTTCAGCCGATTTCTGATACCAAGCCACCGCCGAAAGCAATTTCTGCGACGCATTATATGGTTTCACAATCACTTCATTATCAGGTTTATTGCACGAAAAAAGTAGTACAACAACCCATACAATTAAAACCAAATGTTTCATATAAAATTCTTTTGAAAATAAAATAAACAGGAAAACTACGAAGCACAAAGCCACGGAAATAAAAAGATAAAAGTAACAAATCAAACAACAAACAACTGCACCCCAATCATTAAATCATCCGTAAGAAACCGAGCAGAAAACCAGACGGAAAAAAAAATAAAAATAAGGATAAGAAGCTGTAGCTCAACAATATTTGTAAAGGCGGCTACCGGCTCTTGGCTGTAGTCCTCGCAACGGGTACGGCAACACTTGGCCGCCACAGTATTTCAAATTGACGGCAGCACGAACGGCCACTCCACACGTGCTGTGGGCTACTTGCCGCGATCCGGGCTAGTTGGGGCGGCAGCTCCATCTGCAACGCCGTAGTTTCCTAGGGCAAACACTTTACTTTGGCCTACGGCCATGACACTGTAAACATTTCCCCAAAGAACTACGTCCCAATCATGGCCCGGTACAACACTGTGTATTACTTGGTGCTCCAGTGTCATAAAGTAAAGGACTGTACGAATAGGGAAAAACGAATTCAGAACAAGCGGTTTACTTCAAATACACAAGCCATATAAGTTGTAATTCGTTCGAGATAGGGTAAATTTCGGCATTGTAGGTAATCAATCGCCATCAGGAAATCCCAAATGGGCGCAAGAAATAGCCTTGGGAGAAGTCTAGAGTAAAAGACAAAGAGGAACGTTACCAAGCCCCCATAACGCGAAACCTATTTCAGTACATAATAGATTTATATTGAGCGAATTATTGTACATTGGAGCTTATGTAGTCTTCAGATACAGAAGCTTACAACTGTGCTGGCACAGATTGAAACCGTCGATTGGGGTAGCCAAAGACTTGTATCGCTACCTCTTTACGTCTCCCAATTTTTATAGTTGCGACTATGTATGCAGCAAAACTACTACAAAACAGTTTTATTAATGGAAATATTTTTATATGACTCAAATATTTCAAAAAATACATAAATTTGCAAGCGAGACCCCCGATGATTGCAAAATGGTGGTTCCAATAACCATAGCTTCGGCAATTCTCACTACTCAATTCACTATCGTACCATCTAAATTAACCTACATGAATCTAAAAACTCTACACGCCCAGCGTACACTCACATTTTTACTCGCAGTGAGTCTAATTCTTTTGAGTTTTTCTGCCCATTTGCAGGCTCAACAAGTGAAATTAATGACCTACAACATCAAAAACGATTTGCCGAAAGATGGCCCCAATAACTGGGAAAGCCGGAAGGGGCCGATGCTGAAAATGCTCACACAGCAAGCACCTGCGCTGTTCGGAATGCAAGAAGCTTTCATCAATCAGGTTGAGTTTTTGTACAGTAACATGCCACATTATCAGTATATTGGTGTAGGTCGCGACAATGGTGCGCTGAAGGGAGAGTTTTGTGCAATTATGTTCGATACGATACAGTTCCGTGTGCAAGAGCAGGGTAACTTCTGGCTTTCGGCCACACCACAATCGCCCTCTCTTGGTTGGGATGCAGCGTATCCGCGTATTTGTACGTACGGACTTTTTGAAAATAAATTAACGCAACAAAAAATCTGGGTTTTTAATACCCATTTAGACCACAAGGGGGTGGTCGCTCAGCGAGAGTCTTGCAAGTTACTGTTGGCAAAAATCCAAGAGATTAACCAACAGCATTATGGTGTAATTCTGATGGGCGATTTTAACCAAACCGCTGAATCTGCTGGTATTCAGTTGGTTGCTGCACAGTTTGAGGATTCTCGTAGCGCCGTAAGCACGGCTGCAATGTTGGGTGGTACTTTTAACGGTTTTGATGCAGCACCTGCTAGGCAACGTATTGATTATGTTTTTGTTCAGAATCTTGCGGTTGTTTCGTACGATCAGGTGTCCGATAAAATGGCGAACAGCAATTATTTGTCAGATCATTTTCCGGTGACCAGCACGGTGTATATTCGTAATCAGGCGGCGAGTAAATAAACAGCATCTATTTGTGGTCTGTACGCATCTACGATACTACGGGTAATTCTCGAATTTTTGCTATTTTACAAAATTATACTTTAGCGTAATCGTACAATTTAAGAGCGTATATTTTAAGTTTCATTAAAATTTAGTGGCTAAAGTAGCTTGTTTTCCTCTGAAAATGCTGCCCTAACCAAGAGATGCCGGACTCCCAAATGTGTTTCCTTGCTGCGCTGAAGGCTGGAGACTATTTGGGAGTCTTGCTGTGTACGGATTCTGGGCCAATGGCTTCATTTCATTAGCTTTAGTGAACAAATGCTAAGCGTCTGTTTTAGTGATTTTTAGCCTGTTCGTTTTGTGTAATTGTTTCATGGCCGTAGGCCAACTGAAAGTGTTGGCCCACGCGTACCTACGGCGTTACAAATGGTGCAGCAGATCGGTCTAGCCCGGATAGTAGCGGTAGCCCACAGCGGCGTGATGCCGTGTCAGCAAGCTGATGGCATTCCACTGAAATACAAAGGTTTCCAGTTGATTTCGTACCCGAACGCGAGGACTACAAGCGGATAGCCGGCAGCAGCCGTATATAAGTAATGTCTCGCTCCCGCTCCTAATCTTTCTTTTTATTTTTTTTTCGTTCGGGTAGTTTTTGAAAATTAACTGGTGTTTATTGTTTGCTTTATGGGTTTATAAAATAGAGTCCACTTCGAGTTCGAAAACGAGATTCCAGCCTATTTCGTTGTATGGGTATCGGAAGCCAGATTCTTTGGTGTATTCGTCTTGGGCGGCGTCGAAACAGTCTTGCCAAATGGATTGTAGGTACTCGCGGGTAATTGTAAGTTGGGTGGTGAGGATGTCGTCGATTTCCATTCGTAGTCGGTCTATTTTTGCCTTGTCGCTCAGGTAGGGCATTTGTTTGTATTTCATGTGGGTGTACATGAGGTCGGTGAGTAGGTATTGTATCGTCTTTTTGTACATCGCTTTGTGTTGTTTGCTTGTGGTTATAGGCAGTTTGTGGGTTTGGGTTTATTCGTAGGCTGTGCTGGCTTGTATTCCGAGGTCGCGCATTTCGGTGTTGATTTGTTTGATGAGTCGTGCTTTTTCGCCAAAAGGTAGGAAGGCAGATTTGAAGCCGTTGAGTATCACCATGCGTACTTCGTCGAGGTCGAAGTGGTAAATCTCGATGGCTTTCATGTATTCGTCGGTGAGGGTGGTTTTAGAGATGAGTCGGTTGTCGGTATTCAGGGTGACGCGGATGCCATAATCGAGGTAGCTTTTTATGGGGTGGCGTTCGTAACTGCTTACTGCTTTGGTCTGTAGGTTAGATGTGATGCACATTTCGAGCGGAATGCGGTGGTCGTTTACGTAATTGAGCAGGTCGCCATTTTCGCGCAGGCGTGTGCCGTGGCCTATGCGGTTTGCGTTGATGTAGTGGAGGGCTTCGTGGATGGATTCTGGGCCAGAAGCTTCGCCGGCATGTGCAGTGGTGTTTATATTGTTGTTTACGATGAGGTAAAATGCTTCGATGTGGTCTTTGGCAGGGAAGTCTTTTTCGGCACCTGCTAAATCGAAACCTACTACGCCTTTGTTCTTGTAGGCTACGGCAAGCTCGGCCACTTTGAGGGTTTCGGCGGGGGCGGTGTGGCGTAGGCCGCAAATGATAACGCGGATTGTGATTTGCCAAGTGCTTTCGGCTATTTTTATGCCACTGAGTACTGCGTCGAGTACTTGGGTAAGTTTCAGGCCATTGCGTGTGTGGAGTGCGGGGGCAAAACGCACTTCGAGGTAGCGGATGTTTTCGGCGGCACAGTCTTCGGCAAGTTCGAGCAGGGCGCGTTGTAGGTTGGCCTCGGTTTGGAGTACCGACACCGTGATGTCGAATGGTTTAAGGTAGGTTGCGAGGCTGTCGCAGTTTTCGCCTACTTCGAGTATTTGGCGGAGTTCTTCTTTGCTGCTTGCGGGCAGTACGATGTCTTGCTCGTGGGCGATGTCCCAAATGGTGTCGATTCTCATGGAGCCGTCGAGGTGGCAGTGTAATTCGGCTTTTGGTAGTTTGTGTATTAATTCGCGGCTTATTTCCATGACTATCTGTTTAATGTGGTGAAGGCTTCTGTTACCAAGGCTTGCATTTCGCCCAAAATGATGGCGGTTGCGCCCCAAATTGTATGGCCGTGTATGTCTATGGCAGGTACGGTAAGCTTGCCTGATTTTACTTGCACGGTGCGTAATTGGTG
>JBDKHP010000063.1:0-5460 GCA_039797645.1 Bacteroidota bacterium | reverse complement strand
GCCATATTCCCAAAGTCAAATCTAGATCTGAACAATATAGAGAATTCGGCACGCCAACTGATAGACCATATTGAACGTGCGGCTGAATACAGACCTCGGCGCCTGCGACTATCTAAATTACGGGAACCTATCGAACACAAAAAGCCAAAACCTGTATCGAATTTACCACAATTGCCCGCAACAAGACTCATTGCAATCGGTGCATCGACAGGAGGAACAGAGGCTATACGGGAGGTCTTGGAACTGTTGCCCGTAGATAGCCCCGCCATACTTGTGGTGATACACATGCCCGAAAATTTCACGAATGCTTTTGCCAGCCGCCTCAATACCTGTTGCAAAATTGAAGTAAAGGAAGCGACCGACGGTGAAAAGGTTCATAATGGTGTTGCTTATATTGCGAAAGGAGGCCACCACCTTCGATTGGACAAAAGAGGGGCAGAATTTAGAATTGTGGTAGAAAAAACTGAAGCTGTAAACAGGCACATGCCGTCGGTAGATGTTTTATTCAACAGTGTTGCAAAGTTTTGTACAAGCAATGCAATTGGCGTAATCCTCACAGGCATGGGGGGCGACGGCGCCAACGGCTTAAAAAGTATGCGCGACATGGGCGCATTTACGATCGCACAGGACGAAAAATCCTGTGTCGTTTTTGGAATGCCCCGCGTGGCAATAGAACTCGGAGCAGCATCTAAAGTGTTGCCACTTTCGCAGATTGCAGAAAATGTAAACAAACATTTTCTACGCTAATTATTTTGCACTTCATAAATTAACATTGCACCTTTGTAAGAGAACTTGGTAAGGTCTTTGGTACAATTCATTGAATAATAAAGTAATTCAGAATAATTTTTATGAAAAAAGCTGAAGTCGAGAAAAGACTCATATATAGATATTTAAGCCTGTCAGTAATAATCAGCATCACGTTGTTTGTATTGGCCATGCTAATCGAGGCCTATTCTCTCGATGTACCCCTCGGCTTTGTTTCGTTCATTAGCTTCCATTCAGAAAACTTATTGTTTTGGATTTTCGATTTACTCATAATTATCTTCATTGTATCGTCCTATATCTTAGCCCGAGAAGCGGGGCGGAAAATTGATGAAAAAGACCTTGCTCTAAGCCTCGAAAACACGAAAATAGATTCCATTTTGGGTTTTGCCGAACATCTACGCGATGGAAAAATCGATATAGATTACCAAGTACTCGACGAAAACGATCGCTTGGAAAAAGCCATGATCGAACTCCGAGATCAGCTAAAAAACAACAAAGCTGAAGAAGAAAAACTTAAACAAGACGAAAGCCAACGACACTGGGTCGCTTCGGGTTTAGCTCAATTTAGTGGACTGCTACGACAAAGCATGAACGACATGGGCGAACTCTCTGCCCAAGTTGTGAGCTATTTGGTGAATTACATGCACGTGAACCAAGCAGGCTTTTACAACCTACACGACGTTGAAAACCAAGAAAAACATTTCAAGCTCTCGGCAATTTATGCTTACGGACGACACAAATACCCCGATCAGATTCTGGCTTGGGGCGAAGGTCTCGTAGGAGCCTGTGCCCTAGAACGCGAAACCATATACTTACAAGAAGTTCCCGAAGGCTACACCCACATCACATCTGGTTTGGGCGAAGCCACTCCTAGTAATATCCTAATTGTACCCTTAAAATACAATGAAGAAATTCACGGAGTTATTGAATTGGCAGCATTCAAATTGTTTGAAGACTACCAAATTCAGTTTGTCGAAAGAATTGCAGAGTCTGTCGCATCTACACTGTCTGGGGTTAAAACAAACGAACAAACCGCCAAATTACTCCGAGAATCCCAGTCGCAAGCAGAAATGATGCGCGAGCAAGAAGATCTGATGAAACAAAACATGATCGAACTCGAAGCGACTCAGATAGAAGCCGCAAAACAGGGCGACGAATTTATCAGCTTCTCCAATGCCGTGAACGCAGCCTTAATGAAGGCCGAGTTCGACCTCAATGGCCAGCTCATTTTCTACAACGATCGTTTTGAAAACTGTTTGGGACTAGCAGCAAAACAAGGAACCAAATTCAGCATCTCTACCCTCATTGATCGAAAACGCTTAAATTGGTTTGAGCGATATTGGTCAGATATAATCGCGCAAAAATCCCATTTCGAGGGCGAAATACCCATGATTAACACCGAAGGCAACCACGTCTGGGTAATGGGAACCTTTACAAGTATGTTCAACCAAGAGAATCAAATTGAAAAAGTATTGTTTCTCGGCTTGGATGTAAGTATGCGAAAAAACAAAGACCAACAAAACACCTCGCTTATTGAGGCAATTAATCAATCAACACTTAAAATGGAATTCGATATTGAAGGCCAGTTTATTTCGATCAACGAACGATTGATGAAAGCCTTGCAACTCAGTAACGACGAAGTGAAAAAAATGTCGATAAAAGATTTTATCCTTGACGATCCCAGACGAAACTTTGCCACAATATGGAAGAACATTTCACGCTCTATTCCCTACGAAGGCCGAATCGGAATGCGCAATAAACAGCACGATGTATTGTGGTTTTATGGTAATTTCAGCCACATTAACTCACAAATTTCGCAGTCTGAAGAAAAAGTTGTACTCATAGCCAGCGACATTACGCGGCAGGTTGAAATAGAAGAGAAATCGAAAACACAGACAAAAAGGCTCATGGAGCAAGAGGAGTTACTCAAAGCTCATAGCGAGGAACTTAGTCAAAAACTCCGTGAAGCCAAAGAAGAGATGCGTACCCAATACAAAGAAATAGAAATAGTAAAAGCACTGAACGAAAAAACTTTGGAAGGTGCATTGGATGCCATCATAGCCATCAATCAGTTCGGTAAAATTGAATTTTTTAACGAAGCCGCAGAAGAACTTTGGGATATTGCCAAGCGCGACATTCTAGGAAAGCATATAGTTGAATTATTACCCGAAATCCACGCCACCCTCGGCGACAATTACATGGGCGCATATTTACGAATTAGTGATTCTACCGTTTTGCGACAGCGCAACGAAGTGTTCTTTATAAACCAAGACGGACAAAAAGAGAATGTTTTAATCACACTTTCCGAAGCTAAGGATGGCGACAATTATCGCCTCACAGGTTTTATTCAGAAAGTGGAACTCGAGCTTTTCTAAGTCTCCCGAAAACTAAAACCAGCCGAAGAAAATAAAAAAAATAAGGATAAGGAGCTGTAGCCCAACAATACTTGTAAAGGCGGCTACCGGCTCTTAGCAGTAGTCCTCGCAACGGGAACGGCATCAGTTGGCCTCCCTTGTATTTCAATTCAACCCCTGCAAAAACTCCCACGCCACACATGCTGTGGGCTACTTGCCGCGATCCGGGCTAGTTGAGACGGCAGCACCGTCTCAAATGCCGTAGGTGCTTGGGGCAAAAACTTTCAGTTGGCCTGTGGCCATGCGGCTAAAGCATCAAATATTGAAAAACCGCACACTGCGGTAAGTTAAATCGGTCGTACTTTCAGGATTTTGTTAATTCTCCCGAACCCAATTAACGTCCCGCGAGAGACCGAAGATCTGACCCCGAAAGCCGCATGATTCTCCATTCTTCCATAAATTTAGCCCCAATTCCTTTGTAAAAACGGATAGAGGGTTCGTTCCAATCGAGCACAGACCACTCAAACCGACCATAACCCCGATCGTAGGCCAATCCTGCCAGAAATACCAAAAGTGCTTTGCCAAAACCTTTGCCTCTGTAATTGGGATCTACAAAGAGATCTTCGAGGTAAATACCCGGTTTGCCTAGGAAAGTTGAGAAATTCTTGAAGAATAAAACGAAACCAACTGGTTTTCCATCATATTCGCCAATTGCACACTCGGCAAGCTTTTCCTCGAATATCCAACGGTTAAGGTCTGCTGCCGTAGCTGATACTTCGTGGCTCAATTTTTCGTATTCAGCTAGGGCGCTAATAAAGTCGTAAATGAGGGGAATGTCGGTGGCTGTGGTTTCTCTAATCGTAAAACCAGGGATTTGGGTGGAGTAAGTTTGCATATTTCGTGCGTTAAATGAGTACCAAAGCTATTGTATTTGATGGGATTTTACAAACATTGGGCGGAGGATATTCGGCGGTTTGGGGCTAATACTTATTCGCGTCTGGGCAAGATTAGGAAACTTGGATACAGGCTTATTCGCTCGGTTGCCCCAAGTACTTACGACCTCGGGACTGAAATACAGCACGTACAAACTAGCCAAGAATGTTTATTATATTGCGTAATTGGAGTTAGAGCCAAAGCCCTAAATGAAACCCAACGAGCTATAAAACAGAGTATTACCAAACACATATTCTTGTTAGCTATAAAAGTAGCGTTAGCCCACAGCCTTTTTTGGTGACAAATGGCGGCTTGCCAACCAACTGATTCTTTTTGACCGTTATACGTAAGCCCTCTGTTGACTTCGCCCAAAGTGCGAGGACACAAATCGAATAGCTGGCAGCCGCCCTTCGACTAGAATGTCTGGCTTTCGCTCCATATCTTTATCTCTATTTTTTGATTCGGGTGGCTTTTAGAACCAATTTTTTCGTTTGAAAAGTAGCACGCCAAATGAAGCGAGTATGAAGGAACTTAGGGCGATGATACCGAATCCATAGGGATTGTTTTCCAGATAGTTGGGCATATTCATTCCGTATAAACTGGCGATAAGGGTCGGTATCATGAGGATAATAGATATCAGCGTGAGCTGTTTCATGATTACGTTGAGGTTGTTGGATATTACGGATGCGTAAGCGTCCATCATTCCGCTTAAAATGTCGCTGTAGATGTTGGTGGTTTCGTGTGCTTGGCGCAGTTCTATTTCTACCTCTTCTATAAGGTCTTCGTCGATGTTGTCTTTATAGGTTCGGAGTTTTCGCAACTTGTTGAGTAATATGTCGTTACCTTTGAGTGAAGTGGTAAAGAAAACCAAACATTTTTCTATGCGAAGGAGTATTTGTAACTCTTCGTTTTTGATGGATTGTTCGAGTTGTTTTTCGGCTAGTTTAATGAGTTGGTTTATCTGCTTGAGGTATTTGAGAAACCACACACTGGTGGATAACAAAAGCTTGAGTACCAGATCGTAGTTGTTGTCGATCTGGATATTCTTCCGCTGTGTGTAAAGGATGAAGTCTGAGATCATCTCTGTTTTGTGAAAACACAGGGTGATGGTGATGTCGTTTTTGGTGATGATCCCCAGTGGTACGGTGGCAAATGGCTGGTGATCGTCGGTGGTTTTGTAGGGTATGCGAATCACAACCAAGGACCAACCGTCTTCGGTTTCGATTCGCGGACGTTCGTCGATGTCTTCGATGTCGGTAATGAACGTTGGGGGTATTTCTAATTTATGTTGTAGAAACTCAAGATCGGACTGATCGGGGCATTCTACATTGATCCAACAATTGGAATGCCATACGTCGGTTGGTTGAAGTCCGGTTCCGTTAGTGAGGAAAGTCTTCATAAGCTAATC
>JBDKHP010000062.1:0-3957 GCA_039797645.1 Bacteroidota bacterium | reverse complement strand
GTTGAATTCTGATTGCTTGTTCTCTTTGTGGGTAATAGAACATAATCCGAATAGGTTTATATCCGTGATTTTTAATTACTTGAACCCTAGTGTGTTCTTTTGTAATGTGGTCTCCGTCAGTAGTTGCATCTCTCCACTTAACTTCTATTGCGTCATTACCATTTAGAAAGTCAATTTCAAAAGTTTTTGGTCGTTGTCCGATTGTATTTTTAATTTTGGTCTTAATGCCTTCTGGGAATTTGAAATTTAAGCATAATGTTGCAGTTTCTTCAAGAAATGAACCTGCATACTTATAAAGAAATCGTCCTGTGTTTTGATATTGGTCTATAAGTTGTCCTTCGTGTAAGGAAATACCCAAAACACGATAAATTAGATGGTGAGAGTTGTCATCAGCTTTCATTTCTTCTGTTCTGGCTTCAATTTTTTTCATTCAAATTTGCAGAATAAACGTCAGCTAATTCTTTATATTTTGTATTAATTTGTCCATTCGGTTTTGATATATAATTTGTTTCGCAAGTTACGAAATTTTGTTTGGTTGCGGTTGTTCTACAATGAGGTATAGCGTAGTGCAAGTTAAGGAATTTCTAAGTGAAAATTTGCTGGTGTGTGGCACAATTATCTTGTTATTGGTGTGCTTGCTGGCATTGGTTGTGGTGCTGGTTTGTTTCCGCCAAGCCGTAGGCTTGGCGGACGATAGCGCCACATGGCCATCGGCCAATGTAAAGTGTTTACCCAGCGTACTTACGGCGTTACAAAGGGTGCTGCCGATGGGTCTAGCCCGGATCGCGGCAAGTAGCCCACAGCATGTGTGGGGTGGCCTTTTGCACTGCCGTAGGATTGAAAAACGATGGCGGCCAAGTGTTGCTGTTCCCGTTGCGAGGACTACAGCCAAGAGCCGGTAGCCGCCGTGTATAGGTACTGTTGGGCTACCGCTCCAAATCCTTATTTTTTCTTTGTTTTTGTTTTTCGGCTTGGATTTTCGGCTTGGATTTTAACGTTTGAACTTTCGGAGCCATTCTTCGGTGAAGCCTATGATCCAGTATTGTTCGCTTTCGTCGGCGGTTTGGAAGAATGGGTATTTTTGCATTCCGCAGAAGAGTGCTGGGGTGTTGAGGTAGCTGCTTTTGCCGTTGCGGGTGGTGTTACTTGCGTTGATGGAGATTTGCATTTCGTTGATTGTCGCCATTTTTGACCACATGCGTACGGTGTCTATTTCGTTGAGGGGTATTTCTATGGTTTTTGTTTTGCTGAAGATGTTGTTGGATGTGATTTCGATGCGGTTGGAAAAGAATGAGATTTTTTCGATGAGTTTTCGCGATTTGAAGACTCCTATTAACATGAATATTCCGACGATCCAGAATGGAATGGAAAATGCGGCGAAAATTATGCTGGATGTGGCTGCCAAAACTGTCCACACGGATACAAAACTGAGCCAAAATATGGCAAATATTGCCATAAAGATTTGTGGGCCTTTGGTGCCTTTGGGTGGTAGGGTGATTTCGAGCTGATTGTGACCTGTGGGTGTGAGTATGACTTTGCTGCCGCGTGGGGGGGTGGGGTCGAAGGGTTGGTGGCGGGTGCTTGTTGTGCCGTTACTGTCTATCTGTATGTTGGCCAGCAGGCTGAGCTTGGAGATGTTGCCACAGGCTGCACATTGGGCAATGTCGGTGGCTACGTTGATGTTTTCGGGTTTGAGGGCTGTGCCGCATTTTTCGCATTGTAGTTGCATCGGTTCTGGGTTTTAATTTTAATTGGGAATTAAAATACAAAAATCTTGCACATAAAGGTTCGGGCTTTGGTGAATTTTGTCTGCGAACTTGTCAGCGGATGTAAATGGCTAATATCAGAGCCATAAGTGCAACAACGAGGTAGGAGAGTCGGCGGATGAATAGGCTTGTGTAGCGGGTGGTGGGGTGGAATTGGCAGCCTGCTTTTTTGCATTCGTGGCGGAGTTGGGTATAGACGCGTAGGGTGTTTTCGTAGCCCGATAGGCAGGATAGTGCGACTGAAAGGATGGCGAGTATGGCCAAAATGAGGTATTCTACTTGGGTGGTGGCTGCTATGCGTTGGGGGTGGTAGAATCCGTAAATGAGGTAAAAATTGAGCAATACGAGCCAATTGGTGCTGGCTACATTGAGCAGCATGGGGCAGATTATCGTGTCCAGATATTGCCCCATGGCACTGGGATTTTGGCGGTTGTTGCGGGTGGTAAGGCCGAATTGTTGGGTTTGGCGGTAGAGTAAATGTAGCAGAAATGCGTTTGCAACACATAGTGACAAAAGAGCCAGTTGCATACTAAGGTTGGTTTTGTAGAGATAGGCTGCCCAAAGGGTGGTGAGGCAGAGTATTATCTTTAGGGCTAAGTCGTAATGTAGCCTGAGACTCAGTTGTTTGAGTGGATTCATACGTGTGTGTGCGTTGGTTTGCGATTTGTGTTGTAGTGTGGGCGGTGGAATTAATTTTCGGTAATACCGACGCAATGGTTAATTTTGCGGCCATGTCTAAGAAAAAAGAAACTTCTGCTTTGGTTACCGATTGGCGCAGTCGGTGGCAATATCCCCTCGTTCCGCTTTCGTGGATGTATGGTTTTGTTGTGTCTGTACGCAATTTGCTTTTCGAACTGAAACTTTTCAGGTCTGTGAGGTTTGATGTGCCGATTATTGTGGTTGGCAACCTTACTGTGGGTGGTACAGGGAAAACCCCGCATACCGAATATCTTATCCGATTGTGTAATAATCATACTATCGCTGTGCTAAGTCGTGGATACAACCGCAAAAGTAAGGGTTTTATGCTTGCTGACGAAAATTCTACGCCTGCGGTTTTGGGTGATGAGCCTTTTCAGATGAGCCGGAAATTCCCAAGGGTGCATTGTGCTGTGGATGCCGATCGTAGAAACGGGATTCGTAGGCTGCTGAAATTGTTCCCGAAACTGGAACTGATTGTGCTGGACGATGCGTATCAGCACCGTTATGTAAGTCCGAAACTGTCGGTGTTGCTTGTCGATTTTAACCGACCTGTGTTCGACGACAGGATGTTGCCTGCGGGTAATTTGCGTGAGAGTATGTCGGGGCTTAAACGTGCGGATGTGATTGTGGTGACGAAAACTCCACACGATGTGAAACCGATTGATAAAAATATTTTCGCCCAGAACCTCCACGTTTTTCCGTATCAGAAGGTGTTTTTTAGTACGTACGCCTACGGAAATCTGATTCCGGTGCTGGATGCTGCAATGCCTACCATAGAGAAGCAAGCTTTTGAACTGGAAGGCTACGAAATTGTGCTACTTACGGGTATTGCTTCTACCCAGAGTTTGGTGGAGTACCTTACGCGTTTTGCGAAGAAGCTGGTGCAGCTTCCGTTCCCGGATCATCATTGGTTTGGGAAACGAGATCTGGAACAGGCCTTGGAGGCAATGCGGTATTTTGAGGGCAATAAAAGAATGATTGTGACCACCGAAAAAGATGCGGTGAAAATTACGGAGATTCAGAACTTACCCAACGAACTGCGTCGGTATTTGTACTATTTGCCCATCGAGGTGGAATTTCTTGATAATCAGGAAGATTTTGACCAGATTGTTCGGAATACGATATAGATACCTTGCCGCACGATTGGCGTTGTTCGTACGACTCAAATTGGGAATTGTACTCCATTGCGGGCTAATCTGAGTATTTAACTTCCACAAATTCAATTAAAACAGTACTTTTGTGGCCAAATTTTTTGAAGAAATAAATACCAATATACATTATGGCATTACAATGTGGCATTGTGGGCTTGCCCAACGTCGGTAAATCGACGCTATTTAACTGCTTGTCGAACGCGAAGGCTCAATCGGCAAATTTTCCTTTTTGTACGATCGAACCCAATGTGGGTGTAATTACCGTACCCGACCCGAGACTCAACAAACTCGAATCGCTGGTGAAACCAGAACGTGTAGTCCCTACGACTGTTGAAATCGTG
>JBDKHP010000061.1:0-2844 GCA_039797645.1 Bacteroidota bacterium | reverse complement strand
TAGTTCGGTCGGCAGCACCGTTTGTAACGCCGTAGGTACGCAGAGCAAGCCCTTTCCTTTGGCCTACGGCCATGTGGCGTTTCGGCCAACATACAGACTTACAGACCCTATCAACAACCCCAATTTCTCGCAGTACCACTGTGTGCAAACCCCACAGTACCGACGTCAGAAACTTTTCAGAATTCGATACCCACCACCAAAATGTCGTCGGTTTGCATTTCGTGTTTACGCCATTTGTTGTGCGCCGCTTCTAGCAGATTGAATTGTTCTGCCATATTGCTCGAGCTCATATCCAACACCAGTTGACGGAATCTACGACTCTGAAACCGCCTTTCGCTAAACTGATCGAACTGATCAATATACCCATCTGTGTAGAGATATATCCTTTCACCTTCATGCAGTTCGTATTTATGCGATACAAACGGAATTTCTTTTGCATAAAACCCCACCGGGTTAGGGGTTCCGCGTTGACAATAGACGCGATATTGCTCGCTTTCTAGGCTCGCCGTAAGTCCCTCTTTAGCATTCGCACTCACAATCATGATGTTGGAGTTTGCCCCAGCAAATTCCAGCGAATTTGTGTCGTGGTTGAAGGCCACAAGACTCATATCAATACCGTCGTGGGTTTCAAGCTTTACCCCTTTTTGGTTAAGTGCTTTTTTTATGCGTTTGCGTAATTGTTCGAGAATTGCTCCTGGCCCCGAACTAATTCCCATACGTACGATGTTGTTGAGCATACTCACGCCCAACATACTCATAAACGCCCCAGGCACACCATGGCCAGTACAATCGGCAACGGCCACAAGGGTGAGTTTGTGGCTTCGGTGAATCCAGTAGAAATCGCCGCTCACAATGTCGCGAGGTTTAAGCATCAGGAAGGAATTTGGCCAGATATTCTGTAACTCGTTCGCTGGTGGAAATACTGCCATTTGTATGCGTTTGGCATATTCAATACTCGACGTGATGGAAAGGTTCTGTATCTCTATTTCGTTTTTCTGTAACCAAATTTGGTCGAAAGCATTGCGTAAATTCTCTGTTTGTGTGAGTATTTCCGCTTGTTTTTCGTTTAGCTCTGCATTTTGTTGCAGAATGGATGTTTTCTGTTTCTCAATCTCAAGAGTACGTTGGTTTACAGCCTCTTCGAGTTCGCGGGTTACTTTTTCGCGCAGACTGTCGTTTTGTTTGAGTTGTGCAATGAGTAGCGTCTGAGCCTTTACTTTTTCCTCTTCATTAATTTTCATTTTGTGACCAAGACCAATGGAGAAGAGTACAATCTCTATGATGATACCAGCTTGGCTTATCATGAGCGGATTACTGGTAATGTCGAGGTGGAACAGGAAGGCTCCCACAACTATAGAACCCCACAGTGTGAGCGAGGCATAGATGAAATATTGAACAGTGATGTTTTTGTGGCGACGTAGATCGTAAGTCTGCAAGAGCATCAGCAAGGCAACTATCCCGATTTGAATCGTAATAAGCTCGTCGGTTACGTGCAGGTTGTAGGTCGTAACCCAATATATGAACTGCAAGGTACTGCTCACAATCAGTATTGGGCTTAGTATGCGAAAAATCTTAACCCACCGAGGTGCTATTTTTTGAAGATCGAGGAAGCTCTCTACAAATAAAAAGTATAGAATAGGCCCTAATGTGAGTGCTCCGATGGAAAAGACCATGTTTAATTCAGGTCTCGACCTGAAGAATATCTCGAACGTAAAATGTTCGAAAAATAAAAATTGTACCGATGAGGTAAGTATGTAGGCTGCGTAATAGATATACTGTTTTTGTCGCGATGTAAACCAGAGTAGGATATTGTAAAGTACCATTATCCAGAGCATTCCATGAAAAAAAGCATTTGCATTTTTTTGGAATAGCAAATTTTCGTACCAACTTTGGGTGTTTTTTAACTGGAATCTGTATTGTACTTTACCGTGTATGCTCTTGAGTCTCACATAGACGGTTTTACTTTCGAGCGGGCCGATGGGGAGTAAGATGGCCGCATTGGTATAGTCTCGGTACAGGATGTCTTTATCAAACCAGCCTGAATTTATCTGCTCGAAACCACCTTCTTTTTTGTGAATGAAAAAATTGATATAGCTGATGCGAATTTTGTCGCGAACGCAAAGCGTAATAATCTGGGCGTCTTCTTTTTTACTTTCGATATTTACTTGAAACCAATAAGTAGAGTCTTCGTGAAGTTCGCCTTGAAGTTGGGGGAGTTGTTTGTGTGTCGATTTAGTTATGAGGTCTATATTAAAAGTATCGGCCCGGTAACTAAGAAATTCCACCGATTGGATATTTGCCGTAGATTGTTGGGCGAGCAACTGCGTACTACCCAAAAGTAGTACGGTTATAAATAGAACAAACTTGAGTTTTGCCTTCTGGAGCATAGCATTTGGTTTGAATTCCGATAGCACAAACACATATATTTATGCACAAGTTGATTTTGGATTTTTTTTGTAAATCCTGATCTTGCACTATCGGCATGTTTAGGTTTGCGGTGTAATGTCTGGGTAAATCTACAATTTTTTTTTTGACATACGAGACTATTTTCTGAATCAGTTCGTATTTTTTGCCATATTCTCATTTGCTGTACAAATACCGTACTCTTTTTTGGGAAGCTGTAAGTACGGTAGATATTTGTATTTTTGAACTCTTTGGTAGGTGTACTTTACTGCCCGTGGGGCGTGTTTGCATTACAATACTTAGAGCATTTATTTCTATTCTATATTAATAATCTGATGTTTTCTATGAAAAGAATTATTTCGACTTCAAATGCCCCGAGTGCAATAGGGCCTTATAGTCAGGCTGTTGAGGCGAATGGCATGTTGTTTATTTCGGGACAAA
>JBDKHP010000060.1:0-5157 GCA_039797645.1 Bacteroidota bacterium | reverse complement strand
AATTTGGAGCGGGAGCCAAACACTTCAAATAAGCCCCGCTGCCGGCTATCCGCTTGTAGTCCTCGCGTTCGGGCACGAAATCAACTGGAAACCCTTGTATTTCAATCGAATGGTGTCACGCAGCTGGAGCCACATCACACCGCTGTGGGCTACCGCTACTATCCGGGCTAGACCCAACGGCAGTTTTTCAATTCCACGCCGGAATCAGGCTGGGCCTCACTTGTGCTTGGCCTGCGGCCATGAAACCGCTATGCCCGACAAGCCTACGGCTTGCACAACAACGCCGCTCACTGTATGCCGTAATTGCGAGAGAAACGAGAGGTATGCAAGATACTTAAACGATTCGATCCTTGTTTTTATCAACAAAATCGCCCCAACCTTTGTAGTTTTTGCCACCACTGGGCAACGATTTTTGGTAGAAATGGCAAACTGCGGCGGCCAGTCCGTCGGTTGCATCGGCGTATTTTGGCATTTCTTGTATCTTGAACATAGATTTCAGGAAGTTGGCCACTTGTTCTTTGGTGGCGTTGCCATTGCCAGTTATTGACATTTTGATGCTTTTGGGCGAATATTCGAAGATAGGAATGTCGCGGTAGAGGCAAGCGGCCATGGCAACGCCTTGTGCCCTGCCGAGTTTGAGCATAGATTGTACGTTGTTGCCGAAAAATGGTGCTTCGATAGCGAGTTCGTCGGGTTTGTATGTTTCTATGAGCGAGAGTGTTCGCTCGAAAATCCGTTTGAGTTTAAGGTAATGGTCGGCGTAGGATTGTAGCTTTACGACACCCATGGTTTCGAGTCGAATTTCTTTGCCTTCGGCTATGAGTATTCCGTAGCCCATGATGGTGGTGCCAGGGTCGATGCCCATAATTACGCGTTCGTTTGCCAATGTGTTGTATTTAAGTTGTTTATATAATAGATTCGCCCCGAAGACGCTTTTCGATAACGGCGCGTAGAATATTGATAGCCACGGTGTTGTGTCCACCTTGCGGCACAATAACATCCGCAAAAGCTTTGGAGGGTTCAATGAATTGATTGTGCATCGGTTTTACGGTGTCCGTATAGCGAGCGAGGACTTCTTGCACCGAGCGGCCCCGTTCGATAAGGTCGCGCTGCACCACACGCATCAGGCGGTCGTCGGCGTCGGCATCTACAAACACTTTGATGTCGAACAAATCGCGCAAGTCTGGTTGGGTAAGCACCAAAATACCCTCAACGATCAGTACTTGCTTGGCTTCTATGGGGTTACTTTCGGAGGCTCGGGTACAAGTGAGGTACGAATAGATCGGTTCGGGTACAGTTTCGCCCCGGCGCAACATCCGAATGTGTTCTTGCAAAAGCTCGAATTCGAGCGGGTGGGGATGGTCGAAGTTGATCTTTTTTCGATCTTCGAGCGGGATGTGGCGGTTGTCGCGGTAGTACGAATCCTGAGAAAGCAGCGCCACCTGACCGGGTGCAATGCCCTCGATTATTTTCCGTACAACGGTCGTTTTACCCGAACCTGTGCCTCCTGCAATTCCGATTGTTAGCATTTTGGTATTTTATTTATATTCGTTGTTTCAATTTACAAAACTAATACTTTAAATTTATGCTTAAACACGTGGTGATGTTCAAGATGCTTGCAAGCCTCGACCCCGAGGCAAAACAAGCGGCAAAAGCCGAAGTTAAAACACAATTACTGACACTTCCTGCACAAATAGAGGAGCTTCGTGCCATAGAAGTCGGGCTAAACATACTTGAAAGCGAACGCTCGTTTGATGTGGTTCTAATCTCTGAATTCGACAATCAGGCAGACCTAGCCACCTATGCCCAGCACCCAGCACACCAAGCAGTACTCGTCTATATCCGTTCGGTTTGCGGCAATATTGTAGCTACCGACTACGAATATTAAACTTCCTTGGGTTTTATTTCATTTCGAGCCGAATTTATTTGAGCAATCCAACACACTGTCTTATTTTTGAAGCCTGCTAAGACAAAAAAAAGCAACGCACATTCGCAGCACATATAACTAGAATAAATGAAGAAAGAAGGCAATTTTATAGGCTTTATCAAATCGGGCTATCTATGGAAGCACGTCGGTATCATGGTAATTACCAGCTTCGTACTACTGAGTGTTGTGTTTTTTTCTATCAATGCCTACACCATGCACGGCGAAGAGTTTCACGTACCCGATTTCCGGGGACTCACCCTCGACGAAGTGAAAAAGATTTGTGATGACAGCGACCTTCGGTACGAAATAATGGACTCCGTATATCAACCACGTTTGCGCAAAGGTGCCGTAGTAGAGCAAGACCCACCCGCCACATTTCTCGTAAAAAAAGGACGACGTATATTCCTGATTCTCAACTCAACACGCCCCGAATTAATACTAATGCCCGATGTAACAGGCGTACACTTTTCTCAGTCTTGGATCGATTTAGAAGGCCATGGACTACGTCTAGGAAAAATTTCCTACGCACCCAATATGGCGCAAAACCTCGTGCTCGAACAGCGCTACAAAGGCCGCCCCATCTTCAAAGGCGAGCGCATCGAGAAGGGTGCAGAAATAGAACTCGTACTGGGCATGGGCGAAGACACCGACCTAAACCGCACCGAAGTACCCAAACTTACCAAGCTGAACTTCAACGGCGCCCAACGTCTGCTCTTCAAATCATACCTCAACGTGGGCGCTATTTCGTACGACAGAACTGTTGGTACCTACGAAGACTCACTACGCGCCTTCGTTTGCAAACAATCGCCTAGCCCGCGAAGCAACGTACCTTTTGCCCAAAACATCAGTCTCTGGCTCTCGCTCGACACCACAAAAATAACCAAAGACACCGAGTACCTACCCGAAGACATCTCGAACTACGACATGAACCCTGGCGATTCCCTCATTCTCGAAACCGAAGAAAACGTAAACGACAACTAAAATAGCCAACCCAAAAACAAAAAAAATAATAAAGATAAGGAGCTGTAGCCCAACAATATTTGTAATGGCGGCTACCGGCTCTTAGCAGTAGTCCTCGCAACGGGTACGGCTTCACTTGGCCACTCTTGCATTTCAGAGTAACCGCAGCACCAACGGCCACTCCGCGCGTGCTGTGGGCTACTTGCCGCGATCCGGGCTAGTTCGGTCGGCAGCACCATCTGCAACGCCGTAATTACGCGGGGCTGAAACTTTCAGTTGGCCTGCGGCCATGGGGTCACAAACTCTTCCCGAAATACCCAAGTTTATAATCGAAACAGCTCGACACAACACAGGTTGAATGCCATGAAATTTCAGACTTTCAGCCTATACTCCAGATATTTCGTAGAACTCAAGATTTGTTTAAAGCTACTTTGTAAACACTCTGCATAGCTTGTTTACATAAACCGACCTACTTAAATTACGTTTATGGTTTTTAGATTCCGAAAACCTTATTTACCTTTGAGGTACTTAAATACCTTATTTTAACACTGCGTTTCTTTTTTTCAAAATCTCAATACGTATCCACAATACGTATTTTTACGTACAACTACGTAGTTTTTATTTAATTAGATTAGAATAAATATTACTTTTGTTGCGAATTTATACAAATTTAAAAATACCCAACCAAAAACAAAGGCTATAGTTTTTAAATAACGTATATTTACTTATTGAAGCAAATACTAAAAACAGTTCGCCGCAATGCGAATCTTACAAACGAAAAGCGATAAATTATGAAAATGTTTAGACTCTTACTTACACTTGTTGCCATGGCAATGGTTTCGGGCGCTTATGCACAAGAAGAAGCGAAAGCAAGTTTTAAACTCAGCGGTATGTTCCGTACGTTGGGCGAATACCGCGACGGTTTTGGCAAACCATTAGTTAAGGATGTAAGTGTGCCAGCTTCGGTAATACGCGCAAGAACGCGCTTTACTGCTGAATACACGAAAGACAAATTGACCACAAAACTGACCATCCAGGACACCCGATCGTGGGGTTCGCAGTATATTACTGCGAACGATGTGTCTGAGCCTTTGCACGTTTTCGAGGCATGGGCAAAATATCAGTTCACACCCAAGTTGGCCTTGAAATTGGGCCGTCAGCAGATTACTTACGGCTTCAACCGTTTGTTGGATAACGTAGATTTTAGCAACCAAGGTTTGAGTCACGATGCGGCAGTTTTGCAGTACGAAACGCCAGAGAACACCAAATTACACTTCGGCTTTTCTAAGAGTAGTGCCACCAAATTTTCTTCGGCAGGCGAGGCTTATACAAACTCGGGGTATCACAAGCACATGGCTTTTATGTTTTATTCGAATAAACTATCGGAAAATGTAACGCTCAATATCTTGGATTTGTTTCTCACCTACCAAGGAGAGACTTCACCAGAGAATGTACGCGGGTTGAATACTTTAGGGGGTAATCTTATGTATGATTCGGAGGGCTTGTTTGCAGACCTTACAAGCTATTATCAACATGCCAGCAGGGGTGCTTTAAATACCAATAAGGTGTCGGCATATATGGTAGCTGCGGGTGTGGGAATGAAATTTGGCAAATCGAGCCTTAAATTATGCTACGATTTGTATAGTGGTAAAGATGTAGGATCCAACGAGAATACGACATTTGATAAATTGTACGGTGGTGGCCACAGATATTTGGGGCATATGGATTATTTTACCACGATTCCAGAACAGGGAATCAACGATCTATACTTAGAGTTTAAGACTACTATTAACGACAAGAGTAGTTTGCTGGCCAACTTGCATTATTTGAGTAGTACCAATGCGATACCAAATTATAGTAGTGCCTTGGGTACGGAATTAGATATGGCCTATAGCTATAAGGCGGCTAAGGAGGCTGAGTTTAAATTTGGTTACTCTTTTATGCTCCCAACTGAGACGTACAAAGCTGTTTGGTTGAAAGACAACAATGCAGATACGCGTTTTGCAAATTGGTTTTGGGTGATGGCTACATTTACCCCTACGTTCCTGAATATGTAGGTTCGTTTGCTTCTTATTTATCATTCTGAAAGAGTCTGGGTTTATACCTTGGCTCTTTTTTTTTGGTGGTGCAGGAAGTATTGTGATGCGGGTAGTTAGAGTCTGTTTTTTTAGTCGATCTCTGCGTTGGATCGAATTTTTTAAATGCTCATTTACAAGTAGTAAACTCCGCTTTAAAAAATCCAATCCGCCTTGACCTCAACTAAAAAAACA
>JBDKHP010000059.1:0-3577 GCA_039797645.1 Bacteroidota bacterium | reverse complement strand
CGCTTGAGTCCGTACCGAGCAGCTCCCAATCCGCCAAGAATACCACCAAGGGTAAGCGAAATCATTCCAAGTGTGCCGTACGCAAAACCATATTCGGCAGACGAAAGCCCAATGCCACCATTTGCACGAGAATCGACTAAAAAGGGTGTGGCTATTTTCACCAATTGTGCTTCCCCAAGTCTGTAAAACAAAAAGAACAATACAGAAGCAAGCACTTGTTTTTTCTTAAAAAACGATACAAAAACGGAAAAATATGCTTTTGTATCGTAGTGTTGCACAGTCTTCTCAGTTGCTGGTCGCGGCAAGACGAATTGGTGAAAGGTAGCAAAAACAAGCAACAACACACCCAAGCTACCAAGGGCAACCAACCAACTGAATGCGATGTTTCCAGCAGTAATCGTAAAAACAGCCTGTGCGGCAGAACGCATATTCGGATCGGCTTTGATTGTTACAGATTGGGGAGTGTTCCAATTTTCGGCATTGAACTGCAACACCAGAGATTGTGACTTGGGTAGCGAAAGATCCTTACTGCCAGATGTTTGGGCAATCTGCAAGGTGTAAGGTTTGTCGGAATCTGGGGACTTAGAAAGACTCACCAAAACGACAGCAGAATCTACTTGAGTGTCGAGATAAATTGCTGGTTTAGTGGCCGCAAGCACAATTTGCGGTTGACTCGCCTTGTCAGGTTGTGGAAGAACTTCGGGGAGTGAATATTTATCAGTCTGGCGTTCCAGTGCTGCCACTGTAAATTCCTTCGGCTCTAATCCCGTAGAACTCTGAATGAAACCAGCCAACAATGGCAATCCGCCCAAGGCTGTAAGCATTGCCACACGGTAAAAGGTACTCCGAATGCCAACGAAAAAACTTTGCTGGTGTGTGTTGAGTGCTAACATATAAAAACCATCGGCGGCAATGTCATGGGTTGCCGAACAGAGTGCAATAAGCCCCAAAAGCAACAAACTGAGTGGATAGAAATACGACGTAGGCATAGAAAAACCAGCCAACAAGAAAGCTATTCCCAACAGAATCTGAGTCTTTACCACCCAGTTGCGTTTGGTGGACGCAAAATCTACGAACGGACTCCAAAGTGGTTTAATAGTCCAGGGGAGGTACAATAGGCTTGTCCAGAAAGTAAAAGAACTTACGGAAATGCCCATCGTTGTGTAAATGAGCCCCGAAGTAACCATTACCACACTATAGGGTATTCCCTGAAAAAAATACAACGAAGGCACCCAGTACCAAGGCGTTTGTTTGCTATTCATTTGTAGCGGTTTATTAGGTTCGACACCTGCAAAGATGCAATAAATGGTTTAGGCTTCGTAATACTGGTTAAGAACTGCATCCGTAAAATAATGCAGCAGTATTTCGTCGAAGGCATATCCTTTTGCTCCCATCACAGCGGCTCCAATTTGGCAAAGCCCTACTCCGTGCCCCCAACCTGCGCCCCGAATTACGAAGCGTTGTGGAATTCCGTCGGTACTATCTTGCGCATCTACGACAAATGCAGAGCTATACAAATGACTATTGCTCAACCACCTACGAATCTCAAGCTCTTTGCCCACTGTGAGTTCGAGTTCTGTACCGACAATTCGCAATTGTGTGATGCGCCCCGAAACTCCACGCTCGAGCGGAATCAAAGCTTTTATTAGCCCAAACTTATGGCCAGACTTCAGCTCGATTAGGGCCGAGAGTTCGTCTTGTTCATACACTTGTTCCCAACGGTAGAAGTCCTTACTTTTCTGGTCGTAGTTATTGAGTACGTGAGAGAGAATTTCAGGATCTGTTGTATTGCAAAATGCCTGTGGTTTGGTTTCGATCCAAGTTTTTGCGTCTGGCTCAATTGTTAAATTGAGGGCTGCCAAGGAAGTTGCATCACTAAAATCGACCACAGATGCCAAATACGGATGCGCAACAGGCTCCCAGCAATTTTCAAAAAGTTCCGTAACCCCACCACATGACTTCGAGAAACGGGCATCGCAAATTTTCCCCTCGTAGCTAAGCACCATACCTGCCGTTTCTGCCACTGCTTGTTTCACAGCTTCGTTCGTGAGCTTCGACAAACCTTGGTAACGCTGACAATGATCGTCGGCACAAACATGAAAAAGCCGATGGTCTTCGCGGTCGTACCAACGGATATAGCGACCTTCGTCACTCACAATACTCTGGTAACTAAGAGCTTCAGTTTGGAGTTCGGTCTGTTTAAGAATCTGGGCCAACAGCCAACTTCTGGAGATCACGGCATGTGCCTTGAGCAAAGCCAACGAACTTTGGGCGCTCATTTCCGACGAAATTACGCTCAACAAATACGATTCGATAGGTAGCAGATTCACAGCCACAATACGGCCAGCATTCTGCACCAATTTAAGCACTCCCTGAAAACTCTGATTTTCCGTCTGTTCCCAGTGGAAATCGATCCCAATCACCACATTTTGCAGCTCAAAACTATCAGACTCAAAATGCCGAGGTCGAAAAACCAATTCCTTGCCACATAGTTTTTCGCCCCACAGATCCGAAATGCAGATCTGTCCGTGCTCAATTTTAGCAACATAATTATAGGAATTATTGGCCGCAAATTGCATATTTCGGTCTTCAAAAGACTCCGAAAAGCTGGCCGTAAAATCGCCTTTTAGGCAAAAAGAAATCTCTCTAGCTGTAAGAATCCCCACAGCAATATTAGGTTGCGTAGTCATAGAAGGTCGTAAATCTGGATTTAGAACTGGGCTACAATATCCGAATAATATTCAAAATCTACAGCCGAAATACCCACCTGATGTAGCACATTGCGCAATAATTCTGCATCCATTTTCCAGAAATCTTCCTCTCGTGCCAAAGGGATTAGTCCTCCAAATTCTACCGATGCCGGGCTTATAAGCAAACGATCGGCTTCCGCAGCATCGTACTGCCAAGGCCTATGTTTCGCACGTGGGTAAACCCAGAATTTGTACATTGTATTTTCAAACCTAGCAAGCAAATTCATACCCGGTTCATACTCACCGTCTTTGATCAGCAATTCAGAAAATAGCAACTCCATACAAGCCACAATTTCATCTGGATTCTTTGCCTCAGCGTACCAAAAACGCCGAAATCCATCCTCTATGGCCCAGAGTTTCAGGTCTCTATCAATCAACAACTTACCAAAACGACTAAAGGCATTTTCAGGGTCTGCAACCAAGGGTAAAAGTGCCGCATTGCCCGACTGAAAATGCGCATGATCGGGCGCAGAAGCACCACATTTTGGGCCATTGTAAAACACCACATCATCGGGCAACAGTTGGGCAAAATGCAGCATTTGCCGCAACCTACCTGTTATTTCTTGCCGACAATGTCCCTTTTGGGTCAACGTAAAATGCCGCGAAAAAATCGGAAACGGATTCACCAAAAGATCAAAATCTTCATCCAAGGGTAGAGGCTTTTGCTCCATAGGGCGGTTTTGTGCACACAAAAAGCAGGGACGTGCACCAATACTTAGTGCATCTACTTTTGCCGCAGCCGATACCATTCTCGCAGGGTTAAACTGAAGCCTAAACAACAAACCTTCCACCCACAAATCGCGGGTAAATACCGAATGTAAAGCCTC
>JBDKHP010000058.1:0-5185 GCA_039797645.1 Bacteroidota bacterium | reverse complement strand
TATTTTGGGAGCAGTAATATTTGCAATATCGCGCTCAAAGAAATACAGCCTAGATTTATCCTCACCTAGGAAAGAGATCTTATCTAAAATCGTTTTAAATTTACTTTCTTCCTCAATTTGTTCATTCACGTACCACTGTAAAAAAGCTTGTGTCGTAAAATCACGTTCGTCATAACAAACTCCAACCAGATCGTTAATTTTTTTAGAAACCAACACTTCGTGCTCTAAAATCTGTTCAAAAATATCTTGAATAGAATCGTATTCCGCCGGTGGCGCATCAATATGTGCCACAACTGCACGTCCGCCTCTATCATTCACATAATGAAACAATCGGAGCATGTGCAATCGTTCCTCGTCTGCATGTGAGTACAAAAACTTACCTGTACCCTCAAAACCATTTCGCTCCGACCACGATGCCATTGCCAAATATAGCTGTGATGAATACGCTTCTAAGTTAATTTGGCTATTTAGGGCTTGTTCTACTTTCGTTGTAATCATACAGAATTTTTTTAATAAAAACCGAGTCAAAGATACGTTTAATTTTATAGTTTGCAAGTTAAAAACACAGTGCAATATATACAGATAACAAGCAATTTATCAAACCATTAAGTGGCTTCCAGACTACACTAAACACAACACACAAACGTTATATAGGGTACACATTCTGTACAAAAAGTACTGGAGCTGCGCCTAATTGTATCTTTTCATTTCCTTAGCATCACACAAATACAGCCTAAATTCATAAAACTAACACAACTTTAAACTTGCATAATTCCACAACCAGCGCGTTATTCCGAACAATAATTCAAGCCATCCGTTTGTTAAGTCTGTGGGCATTATACAATCGAAGGAATGATCAGTTAAAAATGAATAAGTAAAACAAATACCGAAACATTCTACACCAACCGACATTGCAACGTAACATACAGAATATTTGTCTTATTATCAGAACACGAAAATAAAGCACCGATTTTTGCTAATTTTGAAAACAAAGAGAAAAACAATAAATAACAGATACGTCATGAAAAGAACGTTTGCGGCCCTATTGCTTATATGGTTCAGCTCCCTAGCTCCTTTAAGGGCACAGAGTTATATTGATGGTACTGCCAATCCTACTGCCGAGGAGTTGACTGCCATAAAAACCAAAATTATACCTCGCGCCATTTCGGTCAATACCACTACCTACGTACCAGTGAAGATCCATTTACTACGAAACAGCCTTGGTAACGGCGGTGTTTCTCTGGCCGATCTGCAAAAGGGTTTTGCAACCCTGAACAGCAATTTTGCCAAATCGGGCATACAATTCTATATGACGGGAAATAGTGTTCATTACATTGACAGTAACGACTACTTTGAATTTCAGTCGAGCCAAGAAACCTTTTTGGTACGATATGACAATGAAAGTGAAAGCAATTCGGCCATCAACCTTTACTGCTGCGAACTTATAGACTATGTTCAGGGTTCACCTTACATTTGGGCACGCGGGCGATACCCCCTCGACAAATCGTACAACAACCGCATATTCGTAAAGAACGACAAAGTTGCTGATGGCTTTGCAATAACCCAGGCCTTTGGACATTATTTCGGACTACTCAGCACATTTGGTCAGAATCGCGGTGTACGTACCGACGAAACATCGGATGGTACGAACTGTTCAACTGCTGGCGATTTAATCTGCGACACACCCGCCGATCCGTACAGGAGTGTTACCGATCCTTCGGCGGCAGACTTCTCAGGGTGTTCGTACATTGGTACCGCGCTCGACAACTCAGGTGTATTATTCAAACCTGTGCTTAATAACTTCATGTCGGAGTACAGTACCACCTGTAAAGACCGTTTCACAACAAATCAATCTACGCGTATGGCGCAGGGTTTGGCCGAACGACAAACACACCTTAATTATACATACAGTTCTTTGCCCGAAAACATAGTGGCTGCCTCCAATCTTACGGCAACCTTGGTAGATGACTACATACTTGTGCAATGGAGCGACAATGCTTACAACGAACAAGGGTATATTATCGAACGTTCGGAGATTTCAGCCTCGGCTGGTTTTGTAGCCGTACAAGGCGGTGGTGTTGAGGCAAACAGCACCCAATTCGCAGACAAAACAGTGAAAGCAAATAAAGATTATTACTACCGCGTACGTGCATCAAACAGCAATGGCAATTACAGTAATGTAAGTAGTGGAATTAGGATGCCTCTCATTTACTGTAAACCAACCTATACAACCGACAACTGTGCAGCCGGACAAAACCTCAACATTAAGAGGGTTGCAATTTCCGAGACAGGAAGTTTTTCGGTATTAGACAATTCGAGTGCCTGCTCGCCCAATACCGGAACGCTCAATAACTTCAGCTATTACAGCAGTGCAAGCACACCCGCCGTAAGCGCAACTTTGGTGGCTGGTACTTCTTACGACTTTTCAGTATCGACCAACGAATATATTCAACATATCGCCGTGTGGATCGACCTAGATAGGGATGGTAGTTTCTCCGAATCGGAGCTCGTATTCCGCACGATAGGAAAACAAACGGATTATACGCCGCGCACCTTTACTGGGTTTAAAGTACCAACGGATATAAAAAACGGAGAATCACGTATGCGCGTTCGTTCCAGTTACGGCGGCCTTACGAATGGGGAAGTTTTAGACCCCTGTGCCAGTTACACCTACGGTGAAACCGAAGACTACCAAGTCTATTTGGTTGGTGGTGTGGTAGATGAAGTGCCACCTGCATTTCTTTCAAGTTCGCCATCTATTAGCAACCAATCCATTTCGGGATTCGACCTAAATGTATCAATGAACGAAGTTGGCAAGGTGTATTTTATTGTTGTGCCGAACGGATCGAATGCAACCGTTACTGCCGAGCAAGTAAAGTCTGGGTTCGATGCCGGTTGGCAACCCGCAATGGCGAGCGGTAGTTTTGTGGTTTCTGAGGCACTCACCGAATTCTCACGAACAATCTCAGGGCTACAAGCTGGCACACAATACGACGTTTTTGTAGTGGGCGAAGACAATTCACCTACACCAAACCTCATGAAACTACCCGTTAAAATTGATGCAGCCACAGTATTTCCGACCGCTGAATTTTCTGCGGATAAAAAAATTATCTACCAAGGCCAAACGGTGCAGTTTATTGACCTCTCTACTGGAGCTGGAAACAAATGGTCGTGGAATTTTGGCGACGGTACGCTTTCTCAATTACAAAATCCTACGCATACATATACAACATCGGGTAAATTTACCATCATACTCTCTATCAATAATGCACTGAGTTCTATCACGAAAACCGCTTATATACAAGTCCTTCCTAAGCGTGAAGTCCCATATCGTTTGTCGGATGGAGGTAGTTTTGAGGTAAATCTTAGTGATTTCGGTACTTCGCTTATAGAAGGTTCTATGCAACTTTGGCAACATGGTGTGCCTACTGGCACACTCAGTGAACTAAACTCGCCTATTTATGGCTGGAAAACTGTTCTTGCCGCGAATGTTCCAAATGAACGAAACGTTTCCGCATTACTGACTCCTACCTTCAATTTTGCAGCAGACGGACAATATATATTGAGCTTTCGTAAAAGCATGGAGAATGCTTTTTTCGACGGCCCTTATGCCGTGCAAGTACAATACACACTAGACAATGGTGCTTCATGGGCGCGTTTGGGTTCTTACCAAGATCCCAAGGGTACGAATTGGTACAATGCTGACCCAGCGAACGGTTTCTCGAACACCATTGTTGCTGACAAACAAGGTTGGTTGGGAACCTTTGCCAACGAACTTTCAACTTACGATGCTTCTAACTTAGCACTAAATCCGAATGTTGCTTTTCGCTTTGTGATGTATGTAGCAAGTGGCTTTGGCGTAAATAGCTACGTCGATGGTTTTATGATAGACGATTTTGAAGTAAAGTACACCCCACCAACTGCCGAATTTTCGTCGGATAGAGTCTCTTTGTTTCCAAACGAGTCGATTCAGTTTGCCGACAAATCTGTTGGGGCAACCAGTTGGTATTGGGACTTTGGCGACGGAGAAACCGCCACAAGCCAAAACCCGCTCCACACCTATAAAATAAAAGGCACTTATTCTGTTACTTTGGTAATCAACGGTAAAGACATATACACCAAACGGAAAAGTAATTATATCACGGTGCTTCCAGATCCGTCGGTGCCCTACAGTGCCGATTTTGAGGCTACCGACAACGGTTGGAAACAATATGCCATTACTGGCGACGGTACTAAAAAATGGGAATGGGGCACTTCAACCGCTGGCTTCTTCGCCACTTGGGGTTCGATAGATGGCACTAAATGTTGGACAACTATGCTCAACGAAAACCACGGAACCAATACGCGTTACGCTTTAGAAACACCAGTTTTTTCGCTAAAAAAAGGCAGAGGTTTTTACTATTTGGAGTTTGCATACCGGGCATATTGCGCTGCCGATCCGAAAACAAACCTCAACAAATCGGGCATGAAAATAGAGTACCGTCTGGACAATGGTGCTTGGAAGGTTTTGGGATCTTCCCTTCAAGGTCAGGGAGATGTGCGGGCGATAAAAGACTGGTACAATACCGCATCTATTGACGGTTTAGGTGGCGAATTCGGTTGGTATGCAGCAACCTCAAGTGTCTTCAAACCTCGCTTCGATATTACTGAATTTGTAAATTATGGCACTGTACAATTTAGGTTTGTGTTTGGTGCTTCTTCGCTGGATGCGGCGGGTTTTCAAATTGACAATTTTAAAATTGAGGGAAATGAAATTGCGGTGGCTGGCTTATGGGTAGGTGGCTACTCAAAAAATTGGCACGACCGCTATAATTGGGACAACGATGCTGTGCCCGATGCAAACACCAATGTAACAATACAGAGTGCCTTGTACATGCCTTTAATTTCGACAGATGCCGAGTGCAAAACTATTACCGTAAACCCCGGTATAGAAATTACACTCGAAAAGAGTGCTAGTTTGCACGTATATTCGGACATGACGATGTATGCCAACCTCCAGAAAATGGCCACTTTCTATAACAAAGGTGGGGCATTAATTGTTGAAGGCATCACAACTGCGAACAAAGTCATTTACAACAACATTTGGGATTTAGTTTCGCTGCCCACATCGAACTTAGCACCAACTTTTAGCTCAGCAACCGTACGGCGTTACAACGAAGCTGTTTCAGGATCTTGGGAATATATG